>JAAYXN010000191.1 GCA_012515885.1 Rhodococcus sp. (in: high G+C Gram-positive bacteria) | reverse complement strand
TGTCCGCATCGTCTTCGCCATCATCGGTATTGGGTTGATCATCGATGCCGCACTGAACTGGTCAGCAGTGTTTTGACGCCGACTGCAACATTCATCATGGGCACATGAATGACCACTCGGTGTATGTGGAAGACGGCGTCAACGTTGACGCCGTCCGCGAGGTTGCTGAACGTGTTTTTGCAGGTGTTCCCGGTTTTTGGGATATCGACCCCCACGCTGGTGGCATATTTGACGGCTACTCGGTGGCCGTCGACATCGATTTTGGTACCCGCGAAGCAGACGACATTGAACAGGGAAACCGACTCATCGACTCTCTGCGTCGAGAACTGGGCGTCAAGGCGGAACTAGCCGTCGTTCTCGATGAAATACTTCCCGATCCCGAGGACTAACCGCACAGGCCAGACAAATGCCAGCGGGATGCGGCACACGAAAAAACTCTCCCCACCCGCATAATTGCTGGTGGGGAGAGTTGTTGTGCGCCCGAAGGGATTCGAACCCCTAACCTCTTGATCCGTAGTCAAGTGCTCTATCCGTTGAGCTACGGGCGCATGTCTTCAGTTGTCTAACTTTCACCCGGCATACACCGGTGTGGCGGAGGCGAGAGGATTTGAACCTCCGGTCCCCCGTAAAGGGGACAACTCATTAGCAGTGAGTCCCATTCGGCCGCTCTGGCACGCCTCCCTGGGGGGTTTCGATTCTCTCGAACCGCCGAGCAGGAAGATTACACAGGTTCCACCGCATAGTGCAAAACGGCTGGTAAACGCGGTCGAAGGCGGAGCTTTACCGCAGATTGCTATCGAACCAATCAACGATCCTCTCCCGCGCATCCGCAAACGCCCGCTCGGCCTGAACTTGCGGCTCATCCGCACGATGCTCGTGGCCCGGATAGCTGACGACAAGGGTCGCTGCTTCCGCATTGGCCGCCGCCTCCCGCAACCGGGCAATGTGATGTGCCGGGATATTCGGGTCGTGATCGCCAAACAAACCTAGCCACGGCGCCTGCACCCGCGTCACCGCATCCACCAGCGGCGGGGTCTCCGGAGTCAACGGCTCCACAATGCCCCGGCATGCCACGCTGACGGCCGCACCGATACGGCGGTTGATCGCAACCAGTAGCGCCGCGGTACCCGCCTCGTCGAAACCTAGGACACCCACTCGATCCGGTTCGATGCCCGATTCCCCCAGCCACGCGACGGCAGCATCGAAATCCTCAAACAGTGCGTCACCGAACACGCTCGATACCGACTCCGGTAACCGGTCAAACAGATGCGGGGCCGCGACCGTCCACCCCTCCACTGCGAGCGAGCGGATCAGCTCGATCACCGAGTCACCAAATTCGCGTGACTCATGCAGCACCACGATCCCACCGCGCGGCGGCGCCGACGGCTGCGCAGCCGTCAGCGGCACCTGCCCCTTCCCCGAAGGAAGGGCCGCACCGACAGTGATGATGGATGTCACCCCTCCACCATCGCACGGTCCGCGCACCAATGCAGGCGGACTGACGCGCATAATCACTGGCGTGACTCCTCGGACCCGCCCCGACCTCGCCGCCATCCCCGCCTACATCCCCGGCAAGACGTTCCCCGGTGCGATCAAATTGGCGAGCAACGAGACCACGCATGGGCCGCTACCGAGTGTGCGCGGAGCTGTCGCCGACGCGTTCGCGAACGCCAACCGGTATCCCGACAACGGCTCCGCACAGTTGCGCAGCGCCCTCGCAGCCTTCCTCGACATGCCGGTCGAATCGATCGCGTGCGGCTGTGGCTCGGTAACCCTGTGTCAAGAACTCGTGCAGGCGACGTGCGCAGAAGGCGACGAAGTCATCTTCGCGTGGCGCTCCTTCGAGGCATACCCAGTCGTGACGCAGGTCGCGGGCGCGGTCGCCGTCACCGTGCCACTGACCGCGGACCAAGCGCATGATCTGCCCGCGATGGCCGGCGCCGTCACCGACCGCACCCGCCTGATCTTCGTGTGCAACCCCAACAACCCCACCGGGCGTGCACTCGGCGCCGACGAACTGGAACGTTTCCTCGACGCCGTTCCGACGCACATCGTCGTCGTACTGGATGAGGCATATTTCGAATACAACCGCAG
>JAAYXN010000190.1 GCA_012515885.1 Rhodococcus sp. (in: high G+C Gram-positive bacteria) | reverse complement strand
TTCTGTGGGTCACACCAGCCAGCACCACCTTGCCGCGCAGCATGCTGGGAGTCTCACAATCCTTCTTCGCCCTGCTCCAGAAGAACGTCTTGAACCGGCAACGCTGGCACACCCGCCACGACCTCCGGATCGCCATCGTCACCTGGACCGAACGCACCTACCACCGCCGCCGACGCCAGCAACGCCTCGGCCGATTGACCCCCATCGAGTTCGAGACCATCATGACCACACCGGCCCTCCAGGCCGCCTAACCCAACCTGTCACCAAATCGTGCAGCAGTCCCGAGCCACAATAGTGAGCCCTCACGACGCGAAGGCTGGTTGAATAGCGAAGCGCCCCAGTGGGAGAATGACTTTGAGGCCTCCACAGAACTCCGCAGGCCGCGGAGAATGCTACTCGCGCCTGAGGAAGTGGACGCTGTGAGAATCGCGAACGACATCGTCCAGAGTGGCGGTGAGGATGGTCCGGGAATGGCGGTGACGATCCACACTTCCGGCGTGCCCGATCACGGCCGGGAGCGAGTTCTACGAGGTTCGGGCATCATCCGCACCGCTCGCGTCTTCGCCGACCACACAACCGCCGGCGTGTTCGGCACGAAAGATGGGACCTACTGATGGCCAGATCGAAACACACCCCTCACCTCGACTCCGACCAGGACGGCCTGTCGCCGGCGACCAGCCACCCGGACTACGTCGCCGTAGCACCTGAGTGGTTCTGGAGCACGGACGACCCGCGTGCGCCGTTCGGCAGCGACGACGGGCACGACACCCTCAGCACCCTGCAAGAGCACTTCATCCAGGGCGGCGGCGACGAACACGTCCCCGGCTGCATCGCGAACCTGATCGGCGACTGGGCACTCGTGCCCGAGCAGGTCTGGGACAGCTCCGCCGAGGAGATCACCGCCTGGCTCGACGCCGACGAGAACCACGTCCGGTTCCTGCACGGCGAGATCGACGCCTACATCGCCGCCGCATGCGGGCAGTTCAAAATCTCCGGGTGGATCCACCCGGCGCTGCGGTTCTGGGCCGAACGCGCCCTGATGCTCCTCGAGCACGTCCTGGCCCCGTGGGAGCAGCAAACCTTCCCTGCTGATCCGGACCTCTATCAGGACAAGCTCGCCGGCACCCGCATGGTCATCCAAGCAGCCCCGGAACCACCGAAACGGATGCAGCTGCGCATGTATCGCGGGCAGTGAATCCAGCACGATAGCGAACCAACTCTGAGGCTGCGAGTGCTCTGCGGCGCGAAGCGCGCTGTGTTGGGCTGATGCGCAGGCTGAGGGGATCTCGATACGGCCTGCGGCCTACTCGATCAACCAAGACGCTGAGAAGTGGTGTATCTGCCTTTCGAAAAAACAGAAGATCTAGCCGCGTCAGAAACCATCAAAACAGGTGATTCCTATAGATTGCGAAGAGCCTGCAAACCCGCCGTTGGATTCAGGGATGAAACTGTAAACTCGCGGCAGAGCTAAAAACAGCAATGGAGTTTCCTGACGGAGACGTCACCGATAAACACCTTCTACACCGAGGAGCACCCCGTGGCACGCCGCGAAATAACCCAGTACTTTGACGACATCGACGGCACGCCCCTGACCGATGACCAGGTGAACACCGTCCGATTCAGCGTCGACGGCTCCAATTACGTCATCGACCTCTCGGAGGACAACGCCACCCAATTCCTCGAGCTGCTCGCCCCTTACGTCGAGGCCGCCCGCCCTGCCCCAGTGGCCGGTAGGTCGCGTGCCCGGGCTACGGGTGGGGCGAAGCGTTCGAATTCCCGTCGGATCCGCGAGTG
>JAAYXN010000189.1 GCA_012515885.1 Rhodococcus sp. (in: high G+C Gram-positive bacteria) | reverse complement strand
GGGCTAGGGCGCGGTCTTCATTATCCGCTGGAGCCCTTCCTGCACGACGGCCGCCACCATATTTCCGTCGGTATCGAACATGCGGCCCTGCGTCAGGGCACGCCCGAATCCGGCGGACGGGGAGCTTTGGTCGTAGAGCAACCATTCGTCGGCGCGGAAGGGCCGCATGAACCACATGGCGTGATCGAGGGATGCGTTCTGGGTGACGACGCCGGGGTGCGGCACGCGCGCGGACCCAATGAGCGTCATGTCGCTGAGGTACGCGAGGGCGCAGATATGCAGAATCGGGACGTCCGGGAGGCGGTCGCGGTAGCGGATCCAGACGCGCTGCTGGGCGGCCAGACCATCGACCTTAGCGGCCTGTTCCGCGGGGACGATCCGTAGATCCCAGCTCCCCCACTCGCGGGTGAGTTCACGTTCGGCGACGGTTTCCGCGATCTGGGCGTCCGCCTCAAGATCGGCTGCGGAGGGCACTTTCGGCATCTGGTCTTGGTGTTCGATGCCCTCGTCGCCGTCAATATGGAACGACGCGGCCATGGTGAAAATGGCTTCGCCGTTTTGCACGCCAGTGACGCGTCTTGTGACAAATGACCGTCCGTCACGGATGCGGTCGACGAGGTAGACGGTGGGGATCGTCGGATTTCCGGGCCGCAAGAAATACCCGTGGAGGGAGTGGACCGAGTAGCCGTCGTCGACGGTTCGCACTGCAGACACCAGCGCCTGACCTGCGACTTGCCCACCGTAGGTGCGGACAAGTTCCGTCGGGTGCACGGACCCGCGGAACATGTTCCGTTCCAATTGTTCCAATTCAAGAATGTCGACTATTGCTGCCACGTTGTGTTCCCACCGTTCCTCTCGCGGAGAGAAGCATATCGAGCAGGTAACAGTGAGCGGCCTCACGCACCCCCCACATCGGAGATCGCTACACATTAACTAGATGTGTAAATCGCCTGGTTAACGAGGCCGCTAGCCACCTTTTAGTGGCTTTTCCCACAGTTGCTAGATAACACTTTGATTAACTAGTCAACCGTCCTACATTGGCATGAGTGCTAGTTGATACCGGCACGAGATTGACCGAAAACGATCAGCGGTTGGCCGCGTGGGGAGCCCGCCACACCAGCGAGAGTTCTAGTGCTATGCCTTCACTCGACGACCTCATCCTCGACGCTGTGCTCGATCTATTGCAGACCCGCGGCGACAAGGATCTAGTTTTCCGCGATCGCGCATGCTCCCAGCTGCTTCATCTTCTCCAGGCCCGCGCGCGGCTCCACGAGCCAGCGCTGGAAACTGTCTAGTCGGTACGCAGGTGGCGGGTGAGGCCCTCCTGCACCACCGCAGCAACAACATTGCCTGCTTGGTCGAAGATTCGGCCCTGAGTGAGGGCACGTCCCAGCCCCGCTGACGGCGATAGCTGGTCGTACAGCAACCATTCGTCTGCCCGGAACGGGCGCAGGAACCACAACGCATGGTCCAAAGAGGCCGACTGCAGCAACGTGTCCGGGTGCGGGACGCTTGCCGATCCCAGCAACGTCATATCGCTCATGTAGGCGAGGGTGCAGATATGCAGGGTCGGATCATCCGGGAGCGGTTCGCGCGAGCGGAACCACACCTGTTGACGCGCTGCAGCACCCGGCAGCGGCACCACTTCGATACGGGGAACTACCCGCAAATCCCATGCTGACCATTCTCGCGCCAACCAGGCGGTTACTGGATCTTCCGCTTCTGTGGCGGGCGGGACGTTGTCGGGATGAGGTGCGTCGGGCATCTGATCTTGGTGTTCGATACCGTCGTCGCCGACGTGGAACGACGCCGCCATGGTGAAGATTGCTCGCCCGTCTTGCACGGCACTGACGCGTCGGGTGACGAAGGAACGTCCGTCGCGGATGCGGTCGACCAGGTAGACGATCGGCATCTTCGGGTTTCCTGGGCGCAGGAAGTATCCGTGCAGCGAGTGGACAGAAAAGGCAGGATCCACGGTGCGTACAGCCGAGACGAGGGCTTGGCCTGCGACCTGTCCACCGAAGGTTCGTTGGAGCATCGTTTCGGTCGCGATGCCACGGAAGATGTCTTTTTCCAGCCGTTCGAGTTCAAGGATCTCGGTGATGGATGCCATGTGACGCCTTCCGCTAGTGCCAGCCCACTGCTGTTGCCCAGGCTAGCAACCTCTGTGCTCGTCAAAGATCAAGTACGCGACGCAAACCCGTGTCGATAGCGTCCTGCAGGGTGCTTGGCAGCTGCGTTCCGGTGGGATCGAGTTCGCTGCGGTCAACCGTCATGGGTTGGGACACGTTGACTACGGAGTCTTTCGGCAGTCCTGATGCGAGCGCTGGCAGGAACACGTTTCCGGGGTGCCTGGCGAGGTCAGTGTTGGACGTAATGGGGAGAACGACGGTCGTGGAGATTCGGGATGCGTTGTATCCGTCGGACTGCATGATGACTACCGGTCGACGTTTGGCCGGTGCGCTGCCTTTCGGCTCTCCGGGGTCCACCCAGCACACATCGCCGCGGCGGATCACCATTCTTCGGACTCATCGAGAAGTCGACGGTTGGCGTGTTGACGCAGTTCACGGGTTTCGTCACCTGGCTGCCCGACGGCGTCGATTGCTTCGTCGATTTGCGCGGTGAGGTCGGCGTCGGCCAGTTCGTTTGCGTACTGTTCTGCGGCCCGTCGATAGAACTCTGACCTGGTCATTCCATGCTTTTTGGCGACG
>JAAYXN010000188.1 GCA_012515885.1 Rhodococcus sp. (in: high G+C Gram-positive bacteria) | reverse complement strand
CAGAGAAGGACAACAATGACCCGCCCGCTTATCGGTGTACTGGCCCTGCAAGGCGATGTTCGTGAACACGTGCACGCCCTGCATGATTCGGGCGCGGACGCGATAGGTATTCGTCGCCGCGAAGAGCTGGAGAAGGTCGACGGGTTGGTCATCCCCGGTGGCGAATCGACCACGATGAGCAAGCTCCTCGACATTTTCGAGTTGTATGAGCCGCTGCGTGATCGCCTTGCCGATGGACTGCCAGCCTACGGTTCGTGCGCTGGAATGATTTTGCTTGCCAGCGAAATCCTCGACACTCGCGCGGACGCGAAGCACCTGTATGGTGTCGATATGACGGTGCGCCGCAATGCTTTTGGACGTCAGGTCGATTCGTTTGAAGCGGACCTCGATTTCGAGGGCATCACCGGCGATCCGGTGCGTGCGGTGTTTATTCGCGCACCGTGGGTGGAGCGTGTGGGCGAGGACGTCGAGGTGCTGGCGCGCGTCCCTGAAACTGGGGGAGAAGCGGACGGCCGCATTGTGGCCGTCCGCCAAGGCTCCGTCCTGGCAACCTCATTTCACCCCGAAGTGACCGGCGACCGTCGCGTCCACGAACTCTTTGTCGATCTCGTTCGCGCACACTAGGTCATCAGGTGCATTCCTAGTCGGTTGCGAGGGCACCCAAATCGTTGAGGAGCGCGGCGCCAGTGGCCGCGCCGTCGACCGTCACGACGAAGGGGCGGGCGTCTTTGCGTTCTAACGCAATCGCTTCGCCCGCCCGAACGACGACAGCGGTGCCACGGACACCCAGACGGTAACCCCAGCCACCCCATTCAGCGGGACGCACATCGATGACTCCCGCATGTGTGATCGAGTCGAGTGAGATGGTGCGCCACCGGATTCCCCACGAGCGCAGCGACAGCCCGCGGCCGTCGACCTGGACCGTCACTGACGCGAACATCCCACCGAAGATGGTGAGCAGTACGAAGAACGGGGCGAGCCACCATTCGCCGATGAGCGCCATCAACAGTGCCGCCCCTGCTGTTGCGGCAGCCAACCACCCCGCCAGAGCATTGCGCACGTGGGCGATCCACACCGCGCTCTCACTCGCTGCAATTGGGTTTTCGGGCTTTGGTGAATCGGTGATGAGTGCGGCCGGACCCTTTGGCGCCACCCAGTACGTGCCCGCGCCCCATGCCAGTGATAACAACGGCACGATGATCCACCAGCTCAGGCGAGCCTCCTCGGCCGAACCAGCGGCGATTGTCAGGCTGACCGACAAGATTGCGGCACTAGCAAAGGTCCAGGACAGCACAGCAGCAGTCGGGAGCCACAGCGCCGAGTCGCAGTCGCGGCCCGTCGCAATAGTGCGTGCAGTGACCCCGACAGCTGTGGCTGCGAAAACTACGCACAGCGCACCAACGATCGCCAAAAATGTTGTCGTGGTGGAGAACCCGTCAGGTTCGGTGCCAGACCAGTGGGTTGCGACCGTGTCTGGCAGCGGCTTGTCCCACAGCAGCCACGCGATAGCCAGAGCAAGTAACGGGACTATCGACGCCATCATCGCGACGTAGAGGCGCACTCCGCCCGGTGATGAGGCGTCTGGCGACTGTGATGACAACGGCATAGGTGAACGTGCTCCTTAAGGTATGCGGCGTTTACCGGAACAATAGTTCTCCCGTTAGCGCTCACGCTGCATCGGCCGTGTGGGGCGTTTGCTGCCCGACGCGACACCATTCTTGCGACCATTCGCGGCGCAGGTAACGGTGGGCGGTAACATGGGCGGTCTGTATAGACGGGTGAATACCGCAGATCCGGTATGCCACGGGCATCCGCGAAAGGGGCTTGAATCGCATGAGCGGCCACTCCAAATGGGCCACCACCAAGCATAAGAAGGCGGCTATCGACGCCAAGCGCGGCAAGATGTTCGCCAAACTGATCAAGAACATCGAGGTGGCAGCCCGCACGGGTGGTGGTGATCCAGCGGGTAACCCCACGCTGTACGACGCGATCCAGAAGGCCAAGAAAAGCTCCGTCCCCAACGACAACATCGAACGCGCCCGCAAACGTGGCGGCGGTGAAGAAGCTGGTGGCGCGGACTGGCAGACCATCATGTACGAGGGCTACGGCCCCAACGGTGTGGCTGTCCTCATCGAGTGCCTCACCGACAACCGCAACCGCGCCGCAGGCGAGGTGCGCACCGCAATGACCCGCAACGGCGGCAACATGGCAGACCCCGGATCGGTGTCGTACCTGTTCACCCGCAAAGGTGTCGTGACGCTGGAAAAGAACGACCAGTCAGAAGACGACGTTCTCATGGCTGTTCTCGATGCTGGCGCCGAAGAGGTCACCGACCTCGGCGAAAGCTTCGAGATCGTCAGCGAGCCCACCGACCTCGTCGCCGTGCGTACCGCACTGCAAGAGGCAGGCATCGACTACGACTCCGCAGAAGCAGACTTCCGCGCATCGGTCGAGGTTGCCGTCGACGCTGAAGGTGCCCGCAAGGTCATGAAGCTCGTCGACGCCCTCGAAGACTGCGACGACGTGCAGAACGTGTACTCCAACGTCGACATCTCCGACGAGGTCCTCGCCGAACTCGACGCTGACTAGACGCTAGCGCGGCCGTCATGCGTGTCGGTCGTCCTACATGTCACCGCCGCCCACTAGGCTGTCGAACAACTGTTCGGCGGAAGGTGGGCGGCGTGCGTGTTCTCGGGGTCGATCCGGGTCTCACCCGGTGTGGGCTCGGCGTCGTTGACGGCGGAAGCGGACGCGTAGTGCGTCCCGTCGCCGTCGATGTAGTGCGCACCCCACCTGATCTTGACCTCGCGAAACGGCTGCTGCGCATCTCTGAGGCAGCAGAATCATGGATGGATCTGCATCGCCCCGACGTCGTCGCCATCGAGCGGGTGTTCGCCCAACACAACGTGCGCACCGCAATGGGAACGGCGCAGGCCGGGGGAGTGGTGGCGCTCGCCGCCGCCCGCCGCGGTATCCCCGTGTGCTTCCACACTCCCAGCGAGGTGAAAGCTGCTGTCACCGGCAGCGGATCAGCCGACAAAGTCCAGGTCACGGCCATGGTCACGCGGATTCTTCGGCTCGACAGCGCGCCCAAACCCGCCGACGCCGCCGACGCACTGGCCCTCGCCATTTGCCACTGTTGGCGAGCGCCCATGATCGAGCGCATGGCCCGCGCCGAAGCAGCGGCAGAGCAGCAAAAACGTCAATATCAAGCGCGGTTAGCGCAGGTGCGCGCAGCGAAAAGTCACACCGCTCCGGTGCGAGAAAGACAGGGAGAACGATGATCGCCTCCGTCCGCGGAGAAGTCCTGGACATTGCCCTCGATCACGTGGTCATCGAAGCGGGTGGGCTGGGCTACCGCGTCAACGCCACGCCCGCGACGCTGGGCGCGCTCACTCGGGGCCGTGAGGCGCGTCTGGTCACCACGATGATCGTGCGCGAAGACTCCATGACGCTCTACGGCTTCTCCGACGTCGACGCCCGCGAACTATTCAGCCTCCTGCAGACCGTCACCGGTGTGGGGCCACGGCTCGCGATGGCTGTGCTGTCGGTTCTCGAGCCTGACGCTCTGCGCCGCGCTCTCGCTGACGGCGACCACGCCGCATTGACCAGGGTTCCCGGCATCGGCAAACGCGTTGCCGAACGTCTGGTCGTCGAATTGCGGGACAAGGTGACGATTTCCGGCGCCACCGTCACCCCGCTCCCGGGAATGACGGCGCCTGTACGCGAACAAATCGTTGAGGCGCTCGCCGGGCTGGGCTTCCCCGCCAAATCGGCCGAGCAAGCTACTGACGCCGTGCTCGCCGAAACCCCGGATGCGCCCACCTCGACGGCGCTGCGATCAGCGCTTGCTCTGCTAGGTAAGACACGATGAGCGAAGCATTTGATAGCGCCGGTTCATTCGATAGCGCTGGCTCGTTCGGGAACACCGAGTACACCGACAGCTATGCCGACGAGATCCCCATGTCCGCAGGAGCTGTTCCCGGCGACGGCGATATCGAGGCGGGGCTGCGACCCAAAGACCTGGGCGATTTCATCGGTCAACCGCGCGTGCGTGAACAGCTCGAACTGGTGCTCACCGGCGCCCGGCGACGGGGGAGTACCCCCGATCACGTGCTGCTCTCCGGCCCGCCCGGCCTGGGGAAAACCAGTATGGCCATGATTATCGCCACCGAACTCGGGTCGTCACTGCGGCTCACGTCCGGACCGGCCCTCGAACGCGCCGGTGACCTCGCTGCGATGCTCAGCAACCTCGTCGAAGGCGACGTCCTATTTATCGACGAGATTCACCGCATCGCCCGCCCGGCCGAAGAAATGCTGTACCTCGCGATGGAGGATTTCCGTGTCGACGTCGTGGTCGGCAAGGGCCCCGGGGCCACATCGATCCCTCTCGAAATTGCGCCGTTCACGCTGGTCGGCGCCACGACACGGTCCGGTTCACTGACCGGCCCGCTGCGTGATCGTTTCGGTTTCACCGCGCACATGGACTTTTACGAGACGGGCGAACTCGAACAGATCCTGACCCGTTCAGCCCGCATTCTTGGCATTGACCTCGACGCTGCCGCCGCCGAAGAAATCGGCCGCCGCTCCCGAGGCACCCCGCGCATCGCCAACCGTCTGCTGCGGCGCGTCCGCGACTACGCCGAAGTGCGAGCAGACGGCGTCATCACCCGCGACGTGGCGCGCGCAGCCCTCGCGGTCTACGACGTCGACGAACTTGGCCTTGACCGCCTCGACCGCGCGGTACTGGGCGCCCTGGTCCGCAGCTTCGGCGGCGGCCCCGTCGGTGTGTCGACGCTGGCGGTCGCTGTCGGTGAGGAAACCTCGACCGTCGAGGAAGTGTGCGAGCCGTTCCTCGTCCGGGCCGGGCTGATCGCGCGCACCCCGCGTGGCCGCGTCGCCACCACCGCGGCCTGGGAACAACTCGGACTGACCCCACCACCAGAAACAGTGGGCGGTATCGAGGTGCGCGCTCACGAACCCAACCCGTCCGAATAAGACACCGACAGGCTCGTCAATCCGGCCTACAAGCACGGTGCGTGGCGACCGTTTGCGCGCGCCGCGGGATGACTATGACGGGTATCGCACCACCTAGTGGCACACTGGTGTCTTGCGCGGGTCCATCCGGGATCGGCGTCTGCTGTATATATGCGTAACCGCCTCACTGCACACCTGACCGAAAACGCTGCCTCACCGCACAGACGAACACACAAGGACTGCTGACCGATGGAACTGCTATTTCCGCTTCTGATTCTTGCCCTCTTGGTGCCGATGTTCCTCGGTATCCGCAGGCAGAAGAAAGAAATGGAGAAGACCGCCGCGTTGCAGGATTCGCTGCAGATCGGTGACCGCGTCGTCACCACCGCGGGCCTGTACGGCACCATTGATGACCTTGATGAGGACACCGTGGACCTGGAGATCGCCGACGGCGTCGTCACCACGTGGTCGCGTCTGGTGATCCGTGAGGTTGTCAGCGAGGACGATATCGACGAGTCAGACGACGACATCGAGGATGAGGACGTCGCGGAGGAGACCGCTGACGACACCGCCCGATCGAGTGCGGCTAACGAAAAGTCAGAAGAAAACAAGAAGTAGAGTTTCCCGGCGCCCCTCACCTGCCGCCATCGTGCCCCAGGTGAGGGAATGTCGGGGTACACGCATGTCGAGCTGCACGTACTGAGGAGACTGAACAATCGTGGCACCTTCCAACGGTTCGGTGCATCCAGTCCGGACGATGACCGTGTTCGCGGTTATCGTCGCGGCGCTGTATGCCCTGGTGTTCTTCACCGGTGATAAATCGCCGGAACCGAAGCTAGGCATTGACCTGCAAGGTGGCACCCGTGTCACCTTGACGGCGCGTACCCCTGACGGCAGCACCCCGTCGCAGGACAGCTTGCGTCAGGCGCAGGCAATCATCGAGACCCGCGTCAACGGGCTCGGTGTGTCCGGGTCTGAGGTCGTGATCGACGGCGACAACCTGGTGATTACCGTGCCGGGCGACGACGGTGCGCAGGCTCGTACTCTCGGCCAGACGGCGCGTCTGTACATCCGTCCGGTCACCACCAGCATCCCGGCGCCCACACCGGGCGAAGCGGACGAGGATGGCGCTACCTCTCCGGACAGCCCTGATCGTCCGGCGTCGGAGGATCCCACGTCGGAAGAAGCTGCTGACGAGATCGCCGCTGCCCGCGCGACGCGGCAGAGCACTGACCCCCAGGCTCAGCAGGAAGCTATGGCGGCGATGGACTGCTCCGTCACCGACCCGCTACGCGGCAACGACGATCCGGAACTCCCGCTCATCGCATGCTCCACGGACAACCAGTTCGTCTACCTGCTTGAACCCGCCATCATCGATGGTCAGGAAATTTCTGACGCCACCTCCGGCTACAACTCCCAGCAGTCGCGGCACGAGGTGAGCCTGTCGTTCAAAACGGAAGGCAGCAACACCTGGGCGGCCTTTACCGCCGCTAACCTGCAGCGCCAAGCCGCGTTTACCCTCGACTCGAAGGTCGTGAGCGCGCCGGTCATTCAGGGCGCGACGCCGGCGGGTAGTTCCACCTCGATCACCGGTCAGTTCAGTGCTGACGGTGCTAAAGAACTGGCCAACACCCTCAAGTACGGTTCGCTGCCGCTCTCGTTCGCGGCATCGGAAGC
This sequence comes from Rhodococcus sp. (in: high G+C Gram-positive bacteria), assembly GCA_012515885.1. GTDB lineage: Bacteria > Actinomycetota > Actinomycetes > Mycobacteriales > Mycobacteriaceae > Rhodococcus_F. The sequence continues at coordinate 898 of JAAYXN010000188.1, read as the reverse complement.
GGAGACGGTGTCGGCAACACTGGGTCTTGCGTCCCTCGAAGCCGGTCTGATCGCCGGTGGTGTGGGTCTGATCTTGGTGCTGCTGTATTGCCTGCTGTACTACCGTCTCCTCGGCATCCTGACGGCGTTCTCGCTGGTTGCCTCAGGTGTCGCGGTGTACGCGATCATGGTGCTGCTTGGCCGCTACATCAACTTCACCCTCGACCTCGCCGGTATCGCCGGTCTGATCATCGGTATCGGTATGACGGCCGACTCGTTCGTGGTGTTCTTCGAACGCATCAAGGATGAGATCCGTGAAGGCCGCAGCTTCCGCTCCGCCGTCCCGCGCGGTTGGGAACGAGCGAAGAAGACGATCCTGTCCGGTAACGCGGTCAGCTTCATCTCCGCCGCCGTCCTGTACGTCCTCGCGGTCGGGCAGGTGCGTGGATTCGCCTTCACTCTCGGCTTGACCACCGTCCTCGACGTTGTCGTCGTGTTCCTGGTGACCTGGCCCCTGGTGTACCTCGCGTCCAAGTCCGCGTTCTGGGCCAAGCCGTCGATGAATGGCCTCGGCGCCATCCAGAAGGTTGCCCGCGATCGTAAGAAGGCTGCCGTCGCCGCAGCAGCAAAGGAGAACCGGGCATGAGCGCGCAGACCACCTCGCGGTCTACACGACCGGCTAAAAAGGCCAGCTTCCTCTCGCGCCTCTACACGGGTACCGGCGCGTTTGAGGTCGTGGGCCGCCGCCGCTTCTACTACCTGTTGACCGGTGCGATCGTGCTCGTGGCGATTGCCGGTATCGCGATCCGCGGATTCTCCCTCGGCATCGACTTCGAGGGCGGCTCCCGCGTCCAGTTCCCTGTCGGCGAAGGCGTTGAAACCTCGCAGGTCGAGCAGGTATTTACCGAAGCGATCGGTT
>JAAYXN010000187.1 GCA_012515885.1 Rhodococcus sp. (in: high G+C Gram-positive bacteria) | reverse complement strand
GTAGTGGCGGGTCTTCAAACCACCATCCGGGTTGGCCCACAGACGATCCAGTGGAATGGATTCAGCTGCCTCCGTGAGCAACTCGTCCAGCTCATCAATATCCGGGATGCGAGCCGAACGAGACTCATACACGCCTGGGCCGACGCCGCGAGTCAAAGCACGCTCATCAAGTGCCTCCAAGACCCACTTGATCGAGCGCGTCGCAACGATCGCCGTGACGTCCGCATCCAGACGCTCAATGGCGTCAACCACTGACGACCGGCCGGAATAGGTGAGGTGCGTATGGATTTGGGTTTCCGGCTTCGCGCCACCAGTCGCCAAACGGAACGCGTCAACCGCCCATTCGAGGTATTCCTTGCGGCCGTCATCGCGCAGCGGCAAAAGCTCACGGATAGCAGGCTCGTCGACCTGAATGATCGCGATACCCGCAGCTTCCAGATCCGCGATCTCATCGCGGATCACCAAAGCCAGCTGGTCCGCTGTCTCATGCAGCGGCTGATCCTGACGCACAAACGAGCGCGCCAACATCGTCACCGGACCGGTCAACATGCCCTTCACCGGCTTGTCAGTAAGTGACTGCGCGTAGGCAATCCACTCCACCGACATTGCCTTGGGACGCGAAATATCGCCGTACAGAATCGGCGGACGCGTAGCCCGCGACCCGTAAGCCTGCACCCAACCGTTGTGCGTAAACGCGTAGCCATCGAGCAATTCGGCGAAGTACTGGATCATGTCGTTGCGTTCGTGCTCACCATGCACAAACACGTCGAGGCCAATATCTTCTTGCAGCGCAATGGTGGACGCGATTTCTTCGCGGATCCGCTTGCAGTAATCCTCGTACGACACCCGGCCCTGGCCCAGCTCGTAGCGGGCTTGGCGCACGGCATCGGTCTGCGGAAACGAACCGAGCGTGGTCGCCGGAACCAGCGGCAACCCGAGCCGCTCCTGCTGGATGACGCGACGCTCTTCGTATGGCATACGGATACGGTCTTGCGGCTTGATCGCGTCAACCCGCATCCGCACCGCGTGCTTGAGCTTGAAGTGCACACTCGTCGGACGCTTGCGCCACTTCTCGGACGGGCCTTCCGTGAGCGCCTTGGCGAGGGCAACGACCTCGCCGACCTTCTGCCGCGCGAACGCCAACCGGTCCGCCACGTCCCCTGGGATGTCGTATTCGGACAGAATGTCGTAGGGCACGTGCAGCAGTGACGTCGACGTCGAGACGACGAGGTCCGGAACCACATCTTTGAGGCGGTTCAGGTACGTCAGTGTGATGAGTCGGTCTGTGCGCCAGACGTTTCGGCCGTCGACCACACCCGCATACACACGCTTGCGCTTAATTCCAGGGATCTTTGCGAGATCGTCCGGGTCAATTTTGCCGCTCACCAAATCCAGGCCAAGTGCCTCGACCTTGGTTGCCGCCAAAATGGGCAGGGCTTCGCCGAGCCAGCCGTACTGGCCGGTCACCAGGATGCGGGGACGCAGCGGCGCGGTGGACAGCGTCTCGTAGGCGCGGCGCAGCGCATCAAGTTCTTCTGGTGTGCGGTCCTCAGTGAAGGACGGCTCATCGAGCTGCACACAGGTCGCGCCTGCGCGAGCTAGCTGTTCGAACAGCCGCTCGTATTCGGGGATCAAGCGATCCAGCAGATCGAGCGTCGAAAAGTTTTCGTCGGTGCTGGTGGGGCTGATCTTTGACAGCAGCAGTAGAGACACCGGGCCGAGCACGACTGGACGCAGCTCAATACCGCGAGCTTTAGCCCGCGCAAACTCGTCCAGCAAAGCCTCAGAACGCAGCGAGAACGTGGAGTTCTCGTCGAACTCGGGCTGACGGTAGTGATAGTTGGTGCCGAAGTACCGCACCAACTCCAGCGGCGGGAAGTCTGGGCGTCCGCGGGCGATCGTGAAGTAGAAGTCGAGCGGGTGCAGCTCGTCTTCGAGCGGGCGGAAACGCTGAGGGACGCCACCGAACAGCAGCGCGTTATCGAGCACGTGGTCGTAGTACGAGAACGTGTTGCCGGGAACCTGACTCAAACCGGTTGCGGCAAGCCCACTCCAGGTGTCTTCCTGCAGCGTGCGTCCAACCGCTTCAAGTTCTTCACGGGCAATAGCGCCGTGCCAGTAGGACTCCAGGGCACGCTTGAGTTCACGGTGCGGTCCGATGCGCGGGTAACCCAAAACGCTTGAACCGAACTGGCCACTCGAACCCGGGGATGCTGCGGGAGACATGAGACGACCTTTCTGAGGGCACCTGTTCCGGGGGCGGACCTACGTTGCGCGCTAGCCCACCTTCTTGGTGGCGCGGCCGTTGTCACCGTACTCGTAGAAGCCAGCACCGGACTTTTTGCCCACCAAACCAGCTTCAACCATGCGCAGAAGCAGCGGCGGCGCCGAGTACAGCGGCTCCTTGAATTCTTCGTACATCGAGTCTGCGATCGACTTGACGGTGTCGAGGCCAACGAGGTCGGTCAGTGCGAGCGGACCCATCGGGTGAGCCAAGCCAAGCACGGTGGCCTTGTCGATGTCTTCCTTTGTCGCGAAACCGGATTCGACCATGCGGATAGCCGACAGCAGGTACGGAACGAGGAGTGCGTTGACGACGAAGCCGGAGCGGTCAGCTGAGCGCACAACCTGCTTGCCGAGAACGTCGCTAGCGAAAGCTTCCGCACGCGCAGACACCGCGTCGCTGGTCTTGAGCGTCGTCACAAGCTCAACAAGCGGCAGGACGGGGACGGGGTTAAAGAAGTGCATACCGATAACGCGCTCAGGCTTCTTTGTAGCGATGCCGAGCTTCATGATCGGGATGGACGAGGTGTTGGACGCCAGCACGGCGTCGGGGTCGGTGACGACACTGTCAAGCTCAGCGAAAATTTCGCTCTTGACCTTTTCGTCTTCCACGACAGCTTCAACAACCAGCTGGCGGTCGGCGAAATCACCGAGATCGCTGGTGAAGCGGAGGCGCCAGGCGGCCTGTTCGCGCTCACGCTCAGTGATCTTTCCGCTGCTCACGCCGCGATCAAGCGACCGCAGAATGCGGGAGCGACCAGCGGCAGCCAGTTCACGGGTCTGTTCGTATACCAGGACGTCGACGTGCGCACGAGCACACACTTCTGCAATACCAGCGCCCATCATTCCGGCGCCAATGACGCCGACGCGCTGAATCTTTTCACTGGTCACGTCAGCTCTCCTTCATGTTGGGCACGAACTTTAAGGTTTGCGAACTGTAAAGACTGAACTTGAACTGTGGAGAAAAAACTGTGGGACAAACTGCGAAACGATAAGGGTGTGTCCTCAGCGGGGAGGGCCGGGCTGGAGCCGCTCCCCGCTGAGGACAACTAGGGGTTCCTACCGGGGATTAACCCGGAGGAAGAAAAGCGAGTTCCTAGTGGAACTGGCCCTCTTCGGTGGAGCCCTTCAGTGCAGCCGTCGAGGTGTTGGGGTCGACGGTGGTGGCGATGCTGTCGAAGTAGCCAGCGCCAACCTCACGCTGGTGCTTGATAGCGGTGAAGCCGCGCTCTTCAGCAGCCTTGAACTCGCGCTCCTGCAG
>JAAYXN010000186.1 GCA_012515885.1 Rhodococcus sp. (in: high G+C Gram-positive bacteria) | reverse complement strand
TGGCCGTGCGATCGAGACCATCGGCAAGTACCACCCCAAGGAAGAGCCCTCACTGATCGAGGTCGATTCCGAGCGTGCACAGTACTGGCTCGGCGTGGGTGCACAGCCCACTGAGCCCGTCGAGGCCATCCTCAAGATCACCGGTGACTGGCAGAAGTTCAAGGGCCTGCCGGGCGCTGAAGGCACCCTGAAGGTCAAGGAGCAGGGCCCCACCAAGCTGGAGCTGTTCCAGGCCGCTCTCGCTCAGGCAGAGAACGAGCCGGTTGCTGAAGCAATCACCCCGAAGAAGTCCAAGAAGGCTAAGGCTGAAGAGGCTGAAGCTGCAGCCGAAGAGGCTCCAGCAGAAGCGGCAGCTGACGAGGCCGCTGACAAGTGAGTGCCGTTGTCTCCGACGCCGTAGAACACCTCGTTCGCGGCATCGTCGCCAATCCCGATGACGTCCGTGTCGAAATGATGACCGGACGCCGCGGACGTACCGTCGAGGTACACGTGCACCCTGAAGACCTGGGTAAGGTCATCGGCCGCGGTGGTCGTACCGCTACGGCGCTGCGCACCTTGGTCACCGGTATCGGTGGCCGCGGAATCCGCGTCGACGTCGTCGACACCGATCAGTAGTCGGTAGACGATGGAGCTCGTTGTTGGCCGTGTAGCAAAATCTCACGGCATTCGCGGTGAACTGGTTGTTGAAGTACGTACCGACGAGCCAGAAGAGCGGTTCGCTGTCGGCACCGTACTTCGGGGTCGTAAGCCGCGTGACGAGCAGACACAGTCATACACAGTAGAAGCCGCCCGTGAACACGCCGGGCGGCTTCTACTGCGTGTCCACGGAGTCAATGACCGTACTGCCGCAGATGCTCTTCGCGGAGTGCTGTTCCTCATCGACTCCGCGGAGCTGGAACCTTCCGACGATCCCGACGAGTTCTACGACCATGAACTCGAGGGTCTGGAAGTGCGACTCGGAGACGGAACCGTCATCGGCACCGTGACCGAGGTATTGCATTCGGGGGCAGGGGAACTGCTCTCCATTCGGCGCGCCCAGGACGGCAGCGAACTCCTCGTACCATTCGTTGCCGCGATCGTCACATCCGTATCCACGCAGGACGGTGCGATCACGATAGATCCACCAGCGGGTCTGCTCGATCCCGACTTCGGCGACAGCAGTAAGTGAGAAGGTGACCGTGCGCATCGACGTCGTCACCATATTCCCGGAGTATCTCGAACCGCTCCGAGCGGCCTTGCTAGGCAAGGCAATAGACAAAGGCATCATTTCAGCGCACGTCCATGATCTGCGTGACTGGACGCATGACGTGCATAAGGCAGTCGACGACTCCCCGTACGGCGGTGGGCCGGGCATGGTGATGAAGCCAACGGTGTGGGGACCCGCGCTCGACGACGTGTTATCTATGGGCAGAGCTGATTCCGTCGCGGAACCAGCTGCCAATGGCGACGCGGGGCCGCTGCTGGTGGTGCCCACTCCAGCGGGTGTTCCTTTCACCCAAGCAACCGCGCACAGATGGTCGCAGGAAAAGCATCTCGTGTTTGCGTGTGGGCGCTATGAAGGTATCGATCAGCGCGTATTCGACGACGCCGCTACTCGAGTACGCGTAGAAGAAGTCAGCATCGGTGACTACGTGCTGATCGGGGGAGAAGTAGCGGTTCTCGTGATGGCCGAGGCAGTGGTGCGTTTGATCCCCGGTGTTCTTGGTAACCAGCAGTCGCACCAAGAGGATTCGTTCTCCGATGGACTTTTGGAAGGCCCCAGCTATACGCGGCCTGCAACGTGGCGTGGGCTAGAGGTTCCGCCAGTCTTACTGTCCGGGGACCACGCAAAGATCGCGCAATGGCGGCGTGAACAGTCGTTAGAACGCACAGCGTGGCGGCGCCCAGACCTACTTGAACCCGGCAGTTAGCGTCCGCCGCGCGTATCCACTTCAGAAAACAGGGCGCGAACAACCCCGGTAATGGTTTCACGGGCGTGGGCGGCGCTCTCATCGTCGGTGGCATCTGTGTGGGACGTATCCGGAAGGCCGACACTGCCGTCGGGGTACTGGACATCCTCTGAGGTTTCGACCACCACGATGTACCGGTTATTTGGACCAACCACTCCCGTGGACAGGTGAATCCACTGGGCATTGATACAGCACATCCACCCCTGCTTGACCGCTACGAGTTCTGAAGAATCTATCGCCGCGGTGAGGCCGAATTGCTGGTCGTATCCATCTGTGGCGGTGGGCGACCAGTTGTGCAGATGATCCAAGATTCGGTTGGTCCACCGCGTACCCACGTCATCGAAATCCTCAAGAAACTCGGCGTAGAACGTGGCGAGGTCAGCGACGGTGGTTTGGGTGTTCCACCACATCCCGTCGGCAGGACCGTACGTGCTGGCTAGTCCGTACCGGTCAGCGACAGACGCCACAGCTGCGGCACCGTCGAACTCATTCCACAGCGAGTTTGCGGCGAAATCATCCGAAAAGGACAGCATCTGCGCGAGCGCGTCCCGATCGTCAGCAGACGATTCACGCTCGCCGACCGAATCGCGGTGCGCAAGTTCGGCCGCAAGAAACAGCTTCACCACCGAGGCAGTGAAGATCGTGTCCACATCGTTGAGGCCCACATACATGCCCGTTTCGCGATCGATCACCGCTAAAGCAACATGCGCGTTGCGAGTAGACGCCCATCTCTCGATCGCGGGCAAGTGTCGTGCGAAATCCGGGGAGTGCGAGCTAGAAATAACCTCCGCAGAGGTGGGCGCGGCAGGGGCATGCGCCGCGCACGCTGTAGCAGAAAAAGCGAGCACCGCGGCCGCGACCGCAGCACTGACAGTACGGGCTCGAAAGCCACCAGATGCGCGGCGAGCGGACATGCGAACACTCCTGAACGGGGTACGCGACGACCTGCGCGACCTGAGGTGGCGATACCGACCCGCGGCCCACGCCACCAGAACTGCACCTCTACGGCTGCGGCGCGCGAAAGCCAGCAAAAACTCTGCCGTAGGCAGTATCTGTCTCTCCACAGAATACCGGTAATGTCGCCCCACGTGACTGCCAAGACCGTGAACCAGCGTATTGCCGAGGAACTCGATGTCAGGGAAGGTCAAGTCTCCGCAGCCGTCGACCTGCTCGACGGCGGTGCGACAGTGCCCTTCGTCGCGCGCTACCGCAAGGAAGTAACCGGCGGACTCGACGACGCTCAACTGCGTCAACTTGAGGAACGTCTGCGGTACCTGCGCGAACTCGATGAGCGCCGCGACGCAATCCTGGCATCGATCGATGAGCAGGGAAAACTCGATGACGGCCTGCGCGGCCAAATCATGCTCGCCGACACCAAAGCACGTCTGGAAGACCTCTACCTGCCCTACAAGCCGAAGCGCCGCACGAAAGCGCAGATCGCTCGCGAAGCAGGACACGAACCGGTCGCTGACACGCTGATCACCAACCCCGATACCGACCCCGCTGGCTACAGCGAAGAACAACTTGACGGTGCTCGCGCGATCCTCGTCGAGCGGTTCGCTGAAGACGGCGACCTGGTGGGCGAACTGCGTGAGCTGATGTGGAACCGCGGAAAACTAGCGTCGAAGGTGCGGGACGGGAAAGAAAACGACGGCGCAAAGTTCTCCGACTACTTTGACTTCTCCGAGCCGTTCACCTCACTGCCGTCGCACCGCATCCTCGCGGTCCTGCGTGGAGAGAAAGAAGAAGTCCTCTCACTGTCCCTCGCGCCTGACGCGGACGAGCCAGCACCCGGTGAGCGCACAGTGTTTGAAGGCCGAATCGCAGCACGATTCGACATTGCTGATCGTGGCCGCGCCGCTGACCGTTGGCTCCTCGACACGGTGCGCTGGGCCTGGCGCACGAAGCTGCTCGTCTCCCTCAGCCTCGACGTGCGGATGCGGTTGCGGCAAAGCGCCGAGCATGACGCGGTGGAAGTGTTCGCGAACAACTTGCGTGACCTA
>JAAYXN010000185.1 GCA_012515885.1 Rhodococcus sp. (in: high G+C Gram-positive bacteria) | reverse complement strand
TGTGCCAGGCAACCTGCTAATGAAGCTGCTGCCGCTGGTCATGGTTGTAGCGATGATCGGCATGATGGCGCTGATGTTCACGTCCGGCATGCGCAGCCCGATGGCGATGCTGTTCCCGGTCATGATGATGGTGTCGATGCTCGGCATGCTTGCCGGCGGTGGCCAGCGTGGACCCAAGGCGTCCGAAGCTAACGAAGACCGCAAGGACTACCTGCGTTACCTCGATCAGCTGCGTAAGGATGTTGGCGAGACTGCCGATCAGCAGCGCAAGTCCATGGTTTGGTCACACCCGGAGCCCGGTCTGTTGTGGACGCTCGCAGGTTCGTCGCGCATGTGGGAGCGCCGCACCAATGATCCCGACTACTGCCATGTCCGCGTAGGTCGCGGAAGCCAGCGACTTGCCACCAAACTTGTCGCACCTGAGACCGGTCCGGTCGAAGAACTTGAGCCTGTTGCTGCTGTGTCGCTGCGCCGCTTCGTTCGCGCGCACTCAGTGGTTCAGGACCTCCCCACTGCTGTGTCGCTGCGCGGATTCGCATCGATCGCTGTGGAAGGCGATCGACGCCAGGCCCGTTCGCTGCTGCGGTCGATGCTGATGCAGTTGTGCACGTTCCAAGGCCCCGACACCTTCCTCGTTGCGGTGGTGTGTGGCCCCGATACTGAAGCTGAGTGGGAATGGGCCAAGTGGCTGCCCCACACCCAGCATCCGGATGACGTCGACGGCGTCGGCACGTCCCGCATGATCTACGGCTCCATCATCGAGTTGCAGTCTTCGCTCGGCCCGATGCTGACGATGCGCAGCAAGTTCTCGCGCAACGCACCCGCCGCCGCTGGCGTCCCGCAGCTCATCATCATCGTTGACGGTGGCATCTTGGAAGGCGAGTCCGGTCTCATCACCGACGGTGGTGTCGAATCCGTGACTGTCCTCGACATTTGCGGATTCTGCCCACGATTGACGGCAACCCGCGGTCTGTCCCTGGTCATTGAAGACGGCTCCATCGGTGCACGTAGCGGTACAGGCGTGGAAATGTTCGCCACTGCCGACCAGATGAGTGCCCACCGCGCCGAAATGATGGCTCGTCGACTGGCCCCGTACCGGTTGCCGTCGCAGACCACCGCGGACACGGTAGATGAAGAGGCCCCCGTGCAGACGTGGGGCCAAATGATTGGCATCGGCGAGGTCACCCGACTCAACCCGGAACACGCGTGGCAGCCGCGCTCGCCGCGTGACCGTCTCCGTATTGCTATCGGTCCGGGCGTCGACGGCACCCCGGTCGAAATCGACATCAAGGAATCCGCCGAGAACGGTATGGGTCCGCACGGACTTTGCATCGGCGCAACCGGTTCCGGTAAATCAGAGTTCCTCCGCACCCTCGTGCTGGGTCTTATCGCCACGCACTCACCGGACGCGCTCAACCTCATCCTCGTCGACTTCAAGGGTGGTGCGACGTTCCTCGGTTTGGATAGCGCGCCGCACGTCGCCGCGGTCATCACGAACCTCGAAGAGGAACTCGCGATGGTTGACCGTATGAAGGACGCTCTGGCCGGTGAAATGAACCGCCGCCAGGAACTGCTTCGTTCATCCGGCAACTTCGCTAACGTCACAGACTACGAGAAGGCGCGTCTGGCAGGTGCGGCATTGGATCCGCTGCCCGCGCTGTTCATCGTCGTCGACGAGTTCTCCGAACTGCTCAGCCAGCAGCCAGAATTCGCTGACCTCTTCGTCGCTATCGGTCGACTCGGTCGATCGCTGCACATCCACTTGCTGCTGGCCAGCCAGAGGCTCGAAGAAGGCAAGCTGCGCGGCCTGGACAGCCACCTGTCCTACCGCATCGGTCTGAAGACGTTCTCGGCCAACGAATCCCGCACCGTTCTTGGTGTTCCGGACGCGTACCACCTGCCAGCAGTCCCGGGTGCCGGTTACCTCAAGTGCGACTCGGCGGAAATTGTGCGCTTCCAGGCGTCCTACGTGTCCGGTGTGTACGCGGGCGCCGCTATTGAGCGTCGCCGCGGTGCCGGTGGACAGGACGAGGTTGAGGCACGTCCCAAGATCTTCACGGCCGCACCAGTAGCTGTCGATGTGGTGCCGGAAATCGAAGAGCCCGAGGACATTCCGGAGCCCACCGAGAAGGAAACCCGCACCACCCTCGGCATTGTCGTCGAGCGAATTCAGGGTCACGGCAATCCTGCCCACCAGGTGTGGCTGCCGCCGCTCGAAGATGCTCCACCACTGGACCAGATGCTTCCACGTTCAGTGCTCACCGAACCGGTTGCAGCACAAAGTGGTCTGCGCGTACCCATCGGCATTGTCGACCGGCCTTACGATCAGCGCCGCGACCTGATGTACGTCGATCTGTCCGGTGGTGCCGGCAACATGGCCGTCGTCGGTGGTCCGCAGTCCGGTAAGTCGACGGCACTTCGTACCCTGATCATGTCGCTGTCGATGACGCACTCGGCTGAGCAGGTTCAGATCTACTGCCTCGATTTCGGTGGCGGTACCCTCGCTGGTCTTAGCAACCTTCCACATGTCGGCTCGGTAGCTAACCGTCTTGACGTTGACCGCGTGCGCCGAACACTCGCTGAAATGACGACCATCGTGCGCGAGCGCGAAGAGCGATTCCGCGAACTGGGTATCGAATCGATGGCTGAGTTCCGCAGGCTCCGCGCCGCGGGGCCTTCGGGCGGCGGCGCCGCGCAGGGTGTCGCTAACGATCCTTTCGGAGACGTATTCCTCGTCATCGATGGTTTCGCCAGCATCCGCCAGGACTTCGAAGCACTTGAGCAGCAGATCATTAACCTTGCTGCACAGGGCCTTTCATATGGCGTGCACGTGGTGATTTCTGCGTCGCGTTGGGGCGAGATCCGACCAGCCCTCAAGGACCAGTTGGGTACGCGCATCGAGCTGCGTCTCGGTGACCCCTCCGACTCAGACCTCGGCCGCAAGGTCGCCGTGCTTGTTCCTGAGGGACGGCCCGGCCGCGGTATTACCCGCGAGGGGCTGCACCTTCTTATTGGTCTGCCGCGTGTTGACGGCAGCTCCGATCCCGCTGATCTCGGTGCGGGCGTCGCCCACGCTGTCTCCGAGATCTCAGCGGCAACCTACGGTCGCCCCGCACGCGCTGTGCGTATGCTCCCCGAGGTCATCACCCGCGACGAAGTTTTGCGTCAAGCAAACAACTGGCCGTCGGCAATCAAGCGCGACCAGCCGACGCTCCGAATCCCTGTTGGTTTGGACGAAGCCGACCTCGCACCGGTGTTCCTGGACTTTGCCGAGCATCCGCACTTCTTGATCTTCGGTGACAGCGAATGCGGTAAGACGAGCCTGCTCCGCACCCTCGTTGAGGGCGTCCTCGCCGCCAACACTGGTGATCAAGTCAAGTTCATCATGGGTGACTACCGACGCACGATGCTCGGACTCGTCGAGTCCGAACACCTCGCCGCGTACGCGCCGTCTTCCGAACTGTTCACCCAGAACATGGCTGACCTCGCCGGAGTCCTCAAGCGCCGTATGCCCGGCGCCGATATCAGTCAGCAGCAGCTGCGTGATCGATCCTGGTGGACCGGACCGGAAATCTTCGTCATCGTCGACGACTACGACCTGGTCGTTACCTCCAGTGGCAACCCGGTTGCGCAGATCGTCGAGTACCTGCCGCACGCGAAGGACATCGGTTTCCACCTCGTGATTGCACGACGCTCCGGTGGTGCCGCGCGTGCCCTCTACGAGCCCGTGATCGCACGCATGCGTGACCTGGTGTCGCCGGGTCTGATCATGAGCGGCAGCAAGGACGAGGGCAACCTCCTCGGAACTGTCCGTGCGAGCGCAATGCCTCCGGGCCGCGGAACCTTGGTGACGCGTTCAGGTGCTGGGTTGATCCAAGTCGCGATGCCGCAGGCGTAGCTGATGGTGGCAATACACCTCGCTGAGGGGGGCGTGTGGAGCGCGCGTGGTGAACGCCGTTGGGCTGGGGCCGCTGTTGTTTCCCCAGCCCGGGACGGATCATTGGAGATAGGTGCCGGTATACCTGTCGCCGGTGCCCATCCCGTGGCGCCTTTCGACTTTGTCGACGACGACTTCGTCATGGTGGGGTCACATGCATTACCCACCAGACAGGCACTGACTGCTGTCATTGAGCACGCAGTCCGGCAGGTCACTGTGCCGGGTCGACGTGACTCTGTGCGGATCAGCCACCCCACCCACTGGGGCAGTGCCCGGGTGTCCCGTCTGGTCGAGGCGGTGCGACCGGTATGCGGACGGGTTACTCCGGTTCCGGTTGCCGTCGCGGTGGCGACTGCTGCGGTCGCCACAGCGGGTCAGGGCGGTACGGCAGAGTTGGATCACGGCGCGTTGTCGTCGGCTTCGCCCAGTTGGATCGTCGTCGAATTGCTTGTATCGGCAACAGTGGTCAGCTTCGTTGCGCCGCGGGAAGCCCGGTACGAGGTTCGAGGCACCGCGCTGGATACCGATGTCGCCACCGTCGGCGTTGCTGAGGGGGATTCCCTCAAACGACTTGCCGCGACCGTCGAGAAGGTGCGACGTGGTCAACCGATCGGTGGGGTTTTGGTTGTCGGCAATATCGGTGACGGCGACGTGGCGTCACTGGAGGACCTCGGTGCCGCGTTGGGTGGCGGTCCGGTCCGACTGGTCCCTGCCCACGACGTGGTGCGTGGGCTGGCATTGGGTGGATCTGAGCGTGAAGAGTCCGTCGCGCCGCAAATCAGTCGCATCGATTGGATTCGCCGCCCCGCAGACAACCCGACAAAGACCTCTCGACGAGGCCTGCTGGTCGGGGTAGGTGCTGTCGGTATCGCCGCGTTGCTCGGTATCGGTGCGGTGGTTTGGGTCAACACCACCGATGACGCACCAGAGACCGCGCACGCTCACTCGGCCGACGCGGGATCGAGTAGCGACATGGGTGTGACGGAGTTAACAACCGCGGCGTCGGCCTCGGCGGAACCTGGCACTAGCTCGCGCAGCGATGACGAATCCTCGCAGACTTCCGCACCCACAACGACGGCTGCTCCAGAGGTTCTCGTAGTGCAGGGTGTGCAGGTTGAGCTGCCAGAAGGCTGGATGAAGTCGCTGACGCCCGGCGTGCACGAGACCAATCTTTCCGCTTTGAACTTGAACCTGACAGTGGCGTGCGTCAGCGAATCATTGTGGTGCGCACCGACTTGCAGGATGATGCTGATCGACAGGCGCTCGCCACGGACCTTGAAGAACAGGTCACTGGCGATTCAGCAGGTAAGTTCAGTGAGTTCAATCCCCGGGCCGTTCGCGGTGATCGCACAGGAATGTCGTACCGTGAGCATCCGGGAGACGGATCAGAAGTCCAGTGGACAGTTCTCTTTGACGGACGTGCACAGTTGAGCATCGGCTGTCAGTATGTCCGGGGAGATTGGCCACTGCTTCAGGCCGATTGCGAAGACCTCATCCGTTCGGCAAAAGCCTTGCCAACAGGGTGAATAAAAAACTTCCACACAAGTGGAACCGATTGGGCGCGTCCCGCGTCCAATCTTCTGAAGGGGTGAACAGGCGTCGTCCAACGGGGGCCGCCGCACCTGAACTGACAAAGGAGGGGTTGGTATGTCCAGTGTGAGGACTGACGTTGCAGCGATGGAGGCCTCGGCGGGCCACGTCGAGAGCATCAACGACCAGATCCAGGGCCGCATGAACTCGCTTAAGGGTCGTGTGGAAAGCGCAACCGCGTTCTGGCAGGGCGGCTCGTCCAAGGCCTTCCAGGACCTGATGGAGCGTTTCGCAGCTGCTTCGCAGAAGCACCAGGCTGCTCTCGCTGACATCGCGGACAAGATCCGCCAGAGCGGTAAGGGCTACGACGAGGCTGAGCAGGCTAACCAGGCTGCAATCTCGCAGGCCGGTGCTTCGGGCTCGCTCGCAGGTCTCTGATCGTCCATCACTAGCTACCCACATTCAGGAGGAATCACATGAGCATGAAGTATGACTTCGGCGCTATGCAGCAGCTCGCCGACGAGGTGCGCGCCGACTCAGCCGCACTGACCGAGACCCACAGCGAACTGACCGGCTACGTCAACGGCCTGGTTTCTGAGTGGGACGGTAACGCCCAGGAGGCATACCGTGCCGTGCAGGCAGAGTGGGACGCCGCTAACACCGAGCTCCTCGAGACGCTGTCGCAGATCGCTAAGGCTGTCGAGCAGGGTGGCCAGGACATGGCTGCTACCGACGCTCGCGCTGCAAGCACCTTCGGTGGCTAATTTTTAGCCACTGCGTTTCACTAACGCGTTGGACGGCCGGCATCGACTCCCTCGGGAGCCCGATGTCGGCCGTTTTGCATGTGCACTGTTGCCGGTTGCCGTGCTCTCTTCCGGTGGAGCGCCCTTTCGTGGGGGAGGAGCTGGGCGTTTTTGACCAGCAGGCGTCTCTACCGGTATCGTTCCTCTTTGGCGTGTCGAGCGTCGGTGCCTGCGTGCGTTAGTCACCCCGCCGACTCTGATACCCGGGTCTCAACTGGCCGCCGGGATCAAAAGCGACATGCGTGGCCAGCAGTGAATGAATAGACGAGGAAGTTCTGTGTCTACGTACACCCCGAAGGCAGGTGACGTCACCCGCCAGTGGCACGTCATCGATGCCACCGATGTGGTGCTCGGACGCCTGGCTGTCCAGGCAGCCAACCTGCTCCGCGGCAAGCACAAGCCCACCTTTGCCCCCCACATTGATGGCGGCGACTTCGTCGTCATCATCAACGCTGACAAGGTTGCCATCAGCGGCAATAAGCGTGAGGGCAAGTTCCTTTACCACCACTCCGGCCACCCGGGCGGCCTCAAGTCGCGTTCGGTCGGCGAGGTTCTTGAGAAGAACCCCGACCGTCTGGTCGAGAAGGCCGTCGTCGGCATGCTCCCCAAGAACAAGCTGGG
>JAAYXN010000184.1 GCA_012515885.1 Rhodococcus sp. (in: high G+C Gram-positive bacteria) | reverse complement strand
TGCTGCGTGATGGCGCGCACACCACCATCACCACGCGCTTCCCGAATGACGCTGTGCGCCGTTTCCGGGCGCTACCTGATAGCGACGAGTGGATTCATCGTCTGCGCATTGTGGGAATCGACCTGCGTGATCCGGCGCAGGTGGTTGCACTCGCTGATTCTGTTGCGGCGCAGGGTCCGCTGGACATTCTTATCAACAATGCCGCCCAGACGGTGCGGCGTTCGGTGGGCGCGTACAGCGCGTTGGCTGAGGCGGAGTCCGCGCCACTTCCTGCCGGTGAGCTTCCTGAGGTACTCGCGTTCGGCAAGCCCAGTGACGCCCATCCAGCGGCGCTGGCTGGCTCACTGACCCCGGCGACCGCTGGCGGGTCGCTTCTAACACCCGAGTCCGTGTCTTCGTTGGCGATGGTTGCGGGTTCGGCGACGGTGGAGAGGATCGAGGCTGGGCTGGCAATTGATGCTGGCGGCCTCGTCCCGGATATTGCTCACACCAACAGTTGGGTTCAGACGGTTGAGGAAGTCGATCCCATCGAGCTTCTCGAAGTACAGCTGTGCAACTCGGTTGCGCCGTTCATTTTGGTGTCGCGACTTCGTCCGTCGATGGCTGCAGCGCAGGCCCGTCGCAAGTACGTCGTGAACGTCTCGGCGATGGAGGGGCAGTTCGGCCGGGCCTATAAGGGGCCGGGGCATCCGCACACCAATATGGCGAAGGCTGCGCTGAACATGCTGACCCGTACCAGCGCGAAGGAAATGCTCGATGACGGTATTTTGATGACCGCGGTCGACACGGGCTGGATCACTGACGAGCGTCCGCACTACACGAAGGTTCGGCTTGCCGAGGAGGGCTTCCACGCTCCCCTGGATCTGGTTGATGGGGCCGCGCGTGTGTACGACCCCATCGTGCAGGGCGAAAACGGTACGGACTTGTACGGCTGCTTCCTTAAGGACTACCGGCCTTCACCGTGGTAGCCGAGCGGCAGGTGCACGGAGGACGTTTCGAAGACACCGAATCGGGTGCCGTTTTTGCGGTTCTGTTGCATCACGCGCCCGGTGGTAATCAACGCGACCGCGCCGGTGACGACGGCGACGATTACGCCGCTGAGCGCGGCAACTCCGGCCCCTGACGCGGCGGCGGTCAAAGCGACTCCGACCCCGGCGAGTGCGATCACTGAACACACGAGTGCCGCCCACACTGTCGCGGCCGGTGACTGCAGCCGCTGCCGCGCATCACGCGATACCGAGCCACTGTGCACACCGTGTGCACGGTGCACACCACCAACTGGCGCCTTCTCGTCTTCTACGAACACATCATTCACACAGTCATCGTTGAACGACGGGTGAAGATCGGGATGAGTAGTGGACTACTCAATTTTTGACAGGCTCTGTCATCGCGTGATGTAACAGCCTGGGCAGCCGTCGGTCCAGGCCACGTCGGTCAGCCTCATCTGACTGATAGCAAACGCGCTGCGCGATAATGGACGAGTGGAGATGTCTCGCTCGTCGTCGGCGCCGGATGACTTGCCGCCGCGGCTCGCGCAGTTGTGGCAACTCCTTGCCGCTGAGCCGGGCGTCGTTATCTCGGTAGACGATCTCATCGCGTCGCTGTGGGGCACCAACCTACCTACTAGTCCGCGTGCGGCACTGCAGTCCTGCGTCTCCCGCTTACGTGCCCGTCTGCCCGACGCTGATATTCGAGTGAGCACGCAGGGGTATCAACTCATTCCGCACTCGCTTGTGCACGCAGCGAGCCAACCTCTCGTCGGCCGCCGTCACCTACTTGTACTTGCGGAACTGCTGGACCGTCTGGGCACTCCGGGGTGCTTGACGATCATTCGTGGACCAGCAGGTATCGGCAAATCCCGGCTGCTAGAGGAAGCCCGACGAAGGTTTACCCAGGCAGCGCCGGAGCACCCCATTCTGGTTATCAATTCTCGGGGCTCGCGGGAGCTTGAGCCGTACGCGCCGCTGTCGGCAGCAATCTCTTCAGCAGCAATCTCTTCAGCGACCCACTCGTCAATTGCAGCCTCTGGTGACGCGGCCGCTACCCCGCAGCTGGGCCCAGACGCCCCGCTTGCAGGTGTGCTCGCCGCCCAGCTACGTGAGCGCGCAGGTTCGGCCGCGTTGACCCTATTTGTCGACGACATTGATGAGCTCGATGACGGTTCCGCGCTCATCCTCGATCACCTGAGCGCCACCACTGATCTGACGATCCTCGCGGGTGCGCGCACCGGTCAGTCTCTGCCGCTGCCCCTGCGGTCTCGCACGTGGGACACCGTCACTGTTCCACCGCTGTCTGAGCCTGAAGCAAATGAACTGATCGATGCGTGCGGGCACCGTGCTGTTTCGGCGTGGGACCGCCACCGCATCTGTGGGCTCGCTCAAGGAAATCCGCTACACCTGGCTGCTGCTGTTCGAGCAGTTTCTCTGGGCGCTAAAGGCGCGAGCGCGGACACCCCCACCCTTGCCGACTATCTCGATGCGGAACTGCGAGACCTCAGTGACGATGAGCGAATAGCACTGTCGTTCATAGCCTTTGGTGAACCCCTGCCCGTCGATGTAGCAGAGTCTCTGATCGCGCCGGAGCAGTTGATGGCGCTGGAATCCAAGTCGCTGATTCGAGTGACCCCCAGTTCTACACATACCCGCCCTGCGCATACTGACCCTGCGCCTACCGTTCCCACTCATTCCGATGATGAGCGACAACGCGCGGTCGATGCGCCCTCGCATGTGGTGCCCGCTCATCCGCTCTATGCTCAGCTTCTTCGCACCGAAACGGGGGCGATGACGTCTCGGTTCATTCACCGCGGCCTGTCCCGTGTTGGCCGAGACCATGCGAGTATCAGTGCCCTGCGCGCGACGCTGTGGGATATCGCTGCGGATCAAATGCCCCCGCATGAGCAACTAGCTCGCGCTATTGCGCAGTGTGCTGCCGCTGAGGATTGGATTCGGGTCTATGAGTTGGCGACGCTCGCGCAGCGTTCGCCCGAGGCGGCCCACTCCCCCGAGCTGACCCGATTGCGGGCCCGCGCGCTCTACTTCACCTACATAGGCGGCGAGGAGTCGATCACGCTCCTCAACCAGATGATCGCCGACCACATGATCACCGATACTGTCGACGAACTCGACGAGTCCCGCGCAGACCTTGTGACAGAACTTCATGTCATGCGGGCAATGACACTCTTTTTCAAAGTGGGTAGTGCCGCAGACGCTTTCGCTGCGCTCAGCGACGTGCACGTCCCGGCTTCAGATCCCCGCGTACGCGCTGCGCGAGCGATGATGTGCGCGTATCTACCGGACGTCGACCAGGCTATTGAGTTGGCGAAACCACTTGTTGGACACAGCGATCCGATAGTTCACGGCGGCGCGCTGTCCGCGTACGTCCTCGCGATGACGACACGTGATCCTGCCGGGGCGTTAGCCATGCTGGATGAGGTCAGATCACCGGGAATCGTGCCCCCGCTCTTACGTATTCGTCCGCTTCTTCAACTGGGCGAGCACGGCGTGGCGCAGCAGTTGCTTGCTGCGGCATCAAGCGCGGTGAGCCCGGTCGATCTGCGTACCCGCGCGTGGTTCGCGATGCTACAAGCACAGACCGCGCGGGGTCTCGGCGACGCTGTGAAGGCGCGCGACGAATCGCTGCACTGTGCCCAGTTGCTCATGCCGACGGGGCACGTCGTCGAGTTGCGTATTGCTCTGGAATTTGCGGCGCTGTGCGCGACGGGGGTGCACGAGTTCGAGCAGGCAAAGGAGCTGTTGGATCGCGCAGACGAATTACCGAAGTTCGGTGGTTACCTCGCTGAGCATCGAGAGAGCGCGCAGGCTGCTCTTGCCTGCCGTGCCGGTCAGGTACCAGCGCCCCGGGTTCCCGGCATCTCTAATCCGCAACTAATACCGACAGCACAGTCAGGTGAGCCGCGCAGAGGTGGGCTTCTGACAAAGCGAGAACGACAGATCGCCGACCTCGCTGCCGCAGGGGCATCGAGTGCCGCGATCGCACAGTCGTTGACCCTGTCGATCCGCACCGTCGACAACCATCTTCAAGCGATTTACGACAAGCTGCACATCAATACGCGCACTCAGCTGCCGGTGGCGCTAGGCTGGACGGTACCGCCAAGGGCGTAGCTACAGGTGGGCACACATACAGGGGATCAACGTTCCGGGAACCAAGCAGTTCAGCGAACCATTTCAGGGAACGCAGCACAGGGGGTTTAGATGATGTTTCAAGCGCTCGCAGTCGTCGTCGCAGTGGTGCACGTGCTTTTCGTCGGCTATGTCGTGGTCGGCGGCTTTCTCAGTTGGGTTATCCCGCTGCGCTTCATACCGGCTGCCATCACCGCCCACCTTGCCGCTTTCCTGTGGGGCTTTGGCGGGGTCATCATCGGTTACGACTGCCCGCTGACACATCTGGAATCATGGGCGCGGGTTCGCGGCGGCTGGGAGCCGCTGCCTTCCAGCGGGTTCATCGAGCATTACCTGACGGGCGTCATCTATCCCGAGTCAGCGGTCGGGATCGTGCAGATCGTTGTGGCTGCGCTGGTTCTGATCTCGTGGATCGGCATCGCCGTTCGCGTGCAGTCGCGGCGCCTTAGCCCTCAAAGTTGACCTTTCAGTTCAGCCATCCTCTAACGCCCCGCCGTCTCACGGTAAGGGCCTCGGGCACCGCCACCCTGACCGGTACTCTCAGGAGTTATGAGCGCATCCGACTCCTCTCGCGACCCGGCTTCCTCTCGTAATGCGGATTCGTCCCGCGACTTGGACCTCGTTGTCTTTGGCACCACCGGATTCGTCGGGCGGCTTGTCGCTGAGTACCTCGCGAAGGCTGCGCCAGCGAATGCTCGCATTGGTCTAGCTGGCCGGTCCCTCACCAAACTTGAGGCCGTGCGTGCTTCGCTGGGCCCGGCCGCTGCCGAGTGGCCGCTGATTGTCGCCGATGCCAACGATTCGGTGTCGATCGCCGATCTGGTTGCCCGGACCCGCGCGGTGGCCACCACGGTCGGCCCCTACGCCAAGTACGGCCGCCTGCTTGTAGATACCTGCGCCGATTTGGGCACCCACTATGTGGACCTGACCGGTGAGGCACTGTTCGTGCGCGACAGCATCGACGCGAACCACAACCGCGCGATCACGACGGGAACGAAAATCGTGCACTCGTGTGGTTTCGATTCCATCCCGTCTGATCTTGGGGTGCACGTACTGCACCAGGCTGTCGTGAAGGACGGCGAAGGGGAACTCACTGACACCACGCTGGTGGTGACTGATATGCGCGGCGGCGTCAGCGGCGGCACGATTGATTCGCTGCGCACTCAGGTCACCGAGTCGGTGAAAGATCCGTCGCTGCGGCGTCTTGCCGCGTCGCCGTACACCCTGAGTCCGGACCGCGCGGCAGAACCTGACCTCGGGCGTCAAACCGACGTTGAGATCGTCAAGGCAGCCAAGGTTGACCCGAAGCTGCGGGGTTGGCTGGCGCCGTTTGTGATGGCGTCGTACAACACACGCATTGTTCGACGGACGAACTCGCTGCGCAACTGGGTGTATGGCCGTAAATTCCGCTACCGCGAAGCGATGAGTGTCGGCTCGTCGCCGCTGTCTCTGCCGATTGCGGCTGGCGTCGCTGCCGGAATGGGTGCGTTGGTGGCTGGGTTAGCCCTGCGGCCTACCCGGGCACTTCTTGATCGCGTTCTCCCCAAGCCCGGTGAGGGACCGAGCGAAGAGAGCCGCAACAAGGGCCGGTTCACGATGGACATTTTCACCACCACGTCCACCGGTGCCCGCTACTCCTCGCGGGTGCGTGCTCACGGCGACCCCGGGTATCAGGCGACTGCGGTCATGCTTGGTGAAGCGGCGCTCGCACTGATCGATGACGAGGTGGCACTCCCGGAGTCCACCGGTGTGCTCACCCCGGCCACCGCGTTTGGTGATGTCCTGGTTGATCGCCTGCGCGATGCCGGGTTCGAGTTCTCAACCCGGCGACTCTGACCTGCGGGCACCTCCTTATCCGGGGTCATCTAGCTGCGTGTCATCTCGCCCAGCAGTGCCGAAGTACCCGGGGGTAACATGACGTTGTATACAGGCACCCCCGCGGTGCTCCGAATGCGAAAATAGTGAGGCTTTTACATGACTGAGCGTGTTCAGGTCGGCGGTCTGCAGGTCGCCAAGGTTCTCTACGACTTCGTCGAGAAGGAGGCACTGCCCGGTACCGGTATCGATGTCGATACCTTCTGGAACGGCGCTGGCCAGGTTTTCGCCGACTTGGCTCCCAAGAACCGTGACCTGCTCGCTAAGCGCGACGATCTGCAGGCCAAGATCGACGAATGGCACCGCGCTAATCCGGGCACCCCGGATATGGCGACGTACCGTTCCTTCCTGGAAGAGATCGGCTACCTGGTTCCCGAGCCCGCTCCGTTCGAGATCGCAACGGCCAATGTTGACGCCGAGATCGCGACCACCGCGGGCCCGCAGCTGGTTGTTCCGGTTCTCAATGCTCGCTTCGCGCTCAATGCTGCCAATGCACGCTGGGGCTCGCTGTACGACGCGCTGTACGGCACCAACGCCATCTCCGAAGAGGGCGGCGCCGAGAAGGGCAAGGGCTACAACAAGGTTCGTGGCGACAAGGTCATCGCGTGGGCACGTGATTTCCTCGATACCGCTATCCCGCTGGCTACCGGCTCGCACAAGGACTCCACGTCCTACGTCATCGATGGCACGGAGCTGAAGGTCACCCTCGCTGACGGCACCGTCACCACCCTGGCTCAGCCGGAGAAGCTGGTCGGCTACCTCGGTGAGAAGGACGCACCCACGTCGATTCTGCTGCGCAACAACGGTCTGCACCTGGAAATCCAGGTCGACGCGTCGTCGCCGATCGGTTCCACCGATGCTGCTGGCGTCAAGGATGTCGTGCTGGAGTCCGCGATCACCACGATCATGGACTTCGAGGATTCCGTTGCCGCTGTCGACGCTGACGACAAGGTTGTCGGCTACCGCAACTGGCTGGGCCTGAACCGCGGCGACTTGACCGAAGAGATCGCCAAGGACGGCAAGTCCTTCACCCGTAGCCTCAATGGCGACCGCGTGTACAAGGACCTCGACGGCGGCGAGCTGGCTCTGCACGGCCGTTCACTGCTGTTCGTCCGTAACGTCGGCCACCTGATGACCAACCCGGCGATCCTCGACGCTGACGGCAACGAGCTGCCCGAGGGCATCCTCGACGGCCTCATCACCAGTCTCATTGCTATCCACGGTTTGCAGCGCAGCGACGCTAACGGCCCTCTCAACAATAGCCGCACGGGTTCGATCTACATCGTTAAGCCCAAGCAGCACGGCCCCGAAGAGGTCGCGTTCACGACGGAAATCTTCAGCCGCGTTGAGCAGGTTCTTGGTTTGCCCGCCAACACGCTCAAGGTCGGCATCATGGACGAAGAGCGCCGCACGACGGTCAACCTTGCTGCCTGCATCAAGGAAGCAAACGACCGCGTCGTGTTCATCAACACCGGCTTCCTCGACCGCACCGGCGACGAGATCCACACTTCGATGGAAGCGGGCCCGATGATCCGCAAGGCTGCGATGAAGCAGCAGAAGTGGATTGCCGCATACGAGGACTGGAACGTCGACACTGGCCTGGCTGCTGGCCTGCAGGGTAAGGCGCAGATCGGCAAGGGCATGTGGGCCATGACGGACCTCATGGCAGAGATGCTGGAGCAGAAGATTGGCCACCCGCGTTCGGGCGCCAACACTGCATGGGTTCCGTCCCCGACCGGTGCCACCCCGCACGCGACGCACTACCACGCAGTGGATGTTTTCGCTGTTCAGGATGAGTTCAAGGGCAAGAAGCGCGCATCGCTTGAGGACATCCTGACGATTCCGCTCGCACCTAACGCTGACTGGTCAGCGCAGGAGAAGCAGGAAGAGCTCGACAACAACAGCCAGTCGATCCTCGGCTACGTGGTGCGCTGGATCGACCAGGGTGTCGGCTGCTCGAAGGTGCCGGACATCCACGATGTGGCGCTGATGGAGGACCGCGCGACGCTGCGTATCTCCAGCCAGCTGCTCGCCAACTGGCTGCGTCACGGCGTCGTTTCCGAGGCCGACATTGTTGCTTCTCTTGAGCGCATGGCACCGGTTGTTGACCGTCAGAACGAGGGCGATGCCACCTACCGGCCTCTCGCACCGAACTTCGATGACAGCATCGCATTCCAGGCAGCTAAGGAACTGATCCTGGAAGGCGCGAAGCAGCCGAGCGGTTACACCGAGCCGATCCTGCACCGCCGCCGTCGCGAGTACAAGAAGGCCGTCGGCGCGTGATTTAAGCGCCGTCTTGCCCCGCCGCCTGTTTCAGGCGGCGGGGCATTTTGACCATAGTGAGTAAGAACAACTGAGTGAAGAGAAACAAGGGGGCCGACAGTGGGCCGACATCGCGACGACAAGCGCTTCCGAGGCGTAAGTGTCGGGCTCCTTGTTGCTGTGGTGGCGCTGGTCGTCGTCGGCGCTGGCGTGTTCGGCTGGATGCAGCTCGGCGAGCGCATTCGTAACGAGGGCGTTCAAGCTGCTGGCGCCTGCGTGGAGGGCGAATTGACCCTGCACGTCGCGGCAGATCCGGCGATCTCCCCCGCGTTGGCCCGCATCGGCCGGGAATTCACCGACAGCGAGCCGGTGATTCGTGATCACTGTGTGAGTGTGCAGGTGACGGCTATCGGCTCCGATATCGCTCGTGAGGCACTTGCCAGCGAGGACGGTTGGTCCGACGAGTTGGGCCCGCGCCCTGCACTGTGGGTTCCGGCTAGTTCGCACGACCTGCGACAGATTCCGGTGTCGACGCTGGCCAATGCGGATCCGCGTTCGATT
>JAAYXN010000183.1 GCA_012515885.1 Rhodococcus sp. (in: high G+C Gram-positive bacteria) | reverse complement strand
TCTGCGCGAGGCCGCGTGAGAACCAACTCGATTGTCTTGTCGTCAATCGCTCGCGAGGCCGCAAAGTCGAAGTCCATGAAGTGACTGCCCAACATGGGGCTTTGCGCGTAATGCTGGTAGCTCGCGAGCACGTCGCCTGCAGTGACCGGTGAGCCATCGCTGAACTGTGTTTCGCGAAGCGTCACCGTCCAGACCGTCGCATTGTCGTTGGGTGTGATCGACTCAGCTATGCGCAGCTGCAACTGGCCGTCGACTACGAGGGCAAGCGCATCGTAGATGCCGTACAGGGCGACGTAGGTGGCCGTTGTGCTGGCGGTCCCGGGGTCGAGCGTGTCGGCGGGGTTGCCAAGTGCGCCCACCCGCAACGTTCGCGACGCGCCTGTAGCGTCGTCGTCGCTGCACGAGGACAAAAGCGGGATGGCGCCAAGCGCCGTGATAGCGAGGGCGGTCGAGCGAAGGAACTGTCGGCGTTGCATGGGGGTCCTGTCGAAAGTGCAGTGAATGGGCCTGCGGGGGAGAGTTACTTGGATGGTGTGAGAACGGATTGCAAGTGGTTCTCGGCGATGAAAAGGTCTTGGTCGCACCAGAGTGCGGCGGCCTGGCCAGCGGCGACGGCCTGAGATATGAAACTGAGTGGGACGTCGGCGCCGCGGATTTTTGCGATATCGCCTGCCGCATACACACCGGCGACGGACGTGCGCTGGCAATGGTCAACGAGGGTGTAGGGGCCGTCGTTCTCGCAGCCAAGGTCTGTGGCGAGGGTGGAGCGGGCCTCATAGCGCGGGACGTAGAAGATGGCCTCCCGTGACAGAGACGGTGCGTCAGAAAATTCAATGGTCAATGCGCCGCTTTCACCAGTGACGCTCGAGATGGGGGCGTCAAGTATGGCTATTGCGTGGTCGCTCAGAACTTCTCGTAGCGCCTCGGGGATTTCGGTGCCGCCAGTGCAGAGGGCTACATCGTCGCTGTAGTGGGTGCGCAGGTAGAGCGCCTGCATCGCGGGCTGCGCAGCAACCGCAGGGTTGTCAGCAAGGACTGCGATGCTGCGGCCGCGCGTTTCGTACCCGTGACAAAACGGGCAATGCACAATGGACCGGCCGAAACGCTGCGCGACGCCACGGATGTTCGAAGGCAGGTCCCGGTGACCAGTCGCCAATACGACCGCGCGCGAGGAAATTTCGGTTCCATCACCGCAGCGGAACACAAAAAGTCCGTTCTCCGAAGTGACGCCGAGGATCTCGCTGGTATGGACGGTGACGGTCGGCAGCGCTGCCAGTTCCTCACGTCCGCGTTCGCGAATGTCTTGGGGTGAGGCCCCGTCGCTACCTAGGTACATATGTGACTCGGTGGCAGGCGCGTTGCGGTATTGGGAGCTGTCGACCAGCGTCACTGTGCGTAGTTGTCGTCCGAGTACCAGCGCGGCGGACAGTCCCGCTGGCCCGCCACCGACGACGACAACATCACGAGGTGAATCACTAGTACTCGGCTTTTCTTTATCCACGCTCTGTTGTACTCCCTCATATTGCGACATGTTTATATAAGCCTCCTTTTACGCAATTCTGATGAAATAACAGATGCGCTGATTCAGGGTACTATCCGTTTCCGAATTGCGTGCGGGCAGTCGATATTCATATTCAAGAAGATTGATATGCACGAAAGGTGATGAATCGGCGTGGAAGAAAACGTGCTAGATCTGGATCGTGAGATCGGAGAAATGGTCTCGCGTCTCGTTGGCGGTCCCTATGTTCCCCGTCAATCTCTGGTCGTCAGCGGAATTGAATCCTTTGCGGCAGTGACTCTTCAACGCGAGATTCGCAGGAAGTTCGGGGTGACTGTGCCGTTGCCTCAGTTTCTGGGTGGTGCCACCACGGGTGATGTCGCCTCCTACGTCCGGCAGTACGCCGGTATTGATTCTGGAGGGGCCGGAAACGACGGCACTATTTCCACTGATTGCGTAGATGAAAATGCGATTTATGCTCCTTTTGCAATGACTCCCATTCAGACTGCGTACTGGGTGGGCAGGGGAGAGGATTTCCCTCTTGGTGGGGTATCCACATACTTCTACTACGAATTCGAACGACAGATTTCGGGACACCCGGGCGGTGCGGAAGAGGAGATTAAACTCCTTGAGGACGCCTGGAATGTCGTCGTTCAGCGTCATCCCATGCTGCGCGCTGTGGTGCGCAGAGACGGTATGCAGCAGGTGATTGAAGACCCCGGTCGACATTGTTTCACCGTCCATGACCTTCGTGGTATGGATGACAAAGGCCGAGATGAACACGCAGCTTCCCTCCGGGAAGAGCTGTCACACAAGTGTGTACCGGTAGATAGGTGGCCGGTGCACACAGTCGAAATCATCATTGTTGACAAGACGAGCATGCGCATCTGTGTTGGTGTCGACGTCCTACTGCTGGACTTCACAAGTTGGCGGCTACTGATGCAGGAATGGGGACACGCCTATTCAGGACGCGAGCTGCCGCCAGTCCCCGCTGCCGATTTTGCAGCGGTGCTGTGCCAACGTGATCACCATCGCGAAAGCAGCGGAGTTCGGGCGCGCGATGTGCAGTACTGGCAGCGCGCTGCGCCTCTTCTACCTCCCGCGCCGAAACTTCCCCTGGCCGCTGCCCCGGAGGAGCTGGGAACCCCTCGATTCACGCGACACCGACGCGAGATTGCGCCTCCAGTGTGGAGTGCATTTCGACTGGCTGCGGCGTCGGTGGGGGTCTCGGCATCGGCAGCAATGCTCGCCCTGTTTGCTGAGGTTCTACGCCTGTGGGGCGCGCAAGAAAACTTTGCGCTCAATGTCACCCTGTTCGACCGCCCTCTGGAGTTCGTGGACGCAGAGCGCATCATCGGGGACTTCACCACCACGGCGTTGGTCGACGTGCGCTCAGTCGGTGAGCGATTCGTTGAACATGCACTGACAGTGGGTAAGTCGTTTTGGGAGGCTATCGATCACTCGTCGGTAACCGGCGTGGAAGTTGCACGCATGGCCAACGAGATGGGGGCTCCGCGGGAGGACCGCATCGTCTTCACCTCGGCGTTGGATGGAGCGACTCAGCGCCCCAGTGGAGGATCAGGCAGCCGGAGCACGGGCAACCCGGCGGAGTGGCTCGGAACTGAAGTGTTTGGTGTATCGCAGACGCCGCAGGTTCTTTTGGACGCGATCACGTGGGAATCGGACGGCGGTCTGGTGCTGGCGTGGGACGCGGTCGATGCAGCTTTTCATCCAGGCTGGGTTGAGGGCATGCAGGATGCTTTCGTCGCGGGGTTGACCAGATTGGCCGGTGACCGTGACGAATGGACCTCTCCAGCCTTTACGGCAGACCCATTCTTTCGCGTCCCGCAGCGCCGAGTGGTGTCTGCATCTGAGGGCACAGTTGGCCTGCATCACGCGGCCTTGAACATGGCGGACAAACATCCTGAGGGGTCGGCCGTACTCGCCGACACCGAGGTATTGACGTTCGATGATCTGCATCGTGATGTCAGTCGGCTTGTGTCAGTGCTGCGCACGATCGACGGCGTTGAGTGGGGTGGAAGTGACGAGGTCACGGTCGTGGTGGCCGTCCCTAAATCGCCGCTTCAGATCGTCTCTGTACTCGCGATCCTGGCTGCCGGGGGAGCATATGTTCCTGTCGATCCGCTGTGGCCGAGCGAACGCATCGACCGTGTTGTCCAGAGATCTGGAGCGAAGGCGATTGTGTGCCTTCAGGACGCAGACTTCCGTGACGGGTTGTCCTCAGGTCTAGCAATCCTCGATCCGGAGGCGGTGCTGTCTCCGTCAAGGGACGCACCTACCACGACTCCGGAAGAAGGCACAGTTTTCGCCTCCCCTGGGCCGGGTGATCTCGCGTACGCGATCTTTACCTCCGGGTCGACAGGTGAGCCTAAAGGGGTAGCGATCGAACATGCTCAGGCCCTCACGACGATCGACGATATCGGTCAACGATTCGCGATCACCGACACTGATCGCGTTTTGGGTCTCTCCGCACTGAGCTTTGACCTATCAGTGTGGGACATCTTCGGTGTGCTGGGTGCCGGAGGCTCCCTTGTGCTTCCTTCCGCCCGCCGCGAACGCGACCCGCAACATTGGATCGATCTGATCTCCGCACACGCGGTAACTGTGTGGAACACCGCCCCACAGCTGATGGAAATGCTGGTTGAATACGCGGAATCCATGCCAGAGGAAGCGCGTCGGGCACTGCGCAGTCTGCGGCTCGTCATGCTCTCAGGCGACTGGATTCCCGTCACCTTGCCGGACCGTATTCGATCGCTCATTCCGGACGTCGAGATTGTGAGTCTCGGCGGCGCGACGGAAGCGGCAATCTGGTCGGTGCACTACGTGATCGACGAGGTCAACCCGTCGTGGACATCGATCCCTTATGGGCGTGCACTGTCAGGACAGTGGTTCCGGATTCTCGACCGCATCGATGGATCACCCGTCGCTGTCGGCGAGGCGGGTGAACTATTTATCGGTGGTGACGGGGTGGCACGCGGGTACATCGGCGATCCCGCTCAGTCAGCGGCTCGCTTCCGAATACACCCAGTGACAGGGGAAAGGCTCTATCACACAGGAGATATGGGACGTTGGTGTGCAGACGGGACCATCACGTTTCTCGGTCGCAATGACCGGCAGGTAAAAATCAATGGCTTTCGTATCGAGTTAGGCGAGATCGACGCCACCCTGCTACGCGCATCGTCTGTGCGTGCAGCGGTCACCGCGGCGGCTCCCGGTCCAGACGGCCGCCCTCGTCTGGTCGCCCATGTAGTGCTTGATGACTCCAGCGGGGAGAACAGCGATGGGTTCGAAATCACAGATAGGTTCGAAAAGCAGCTGCGCGAGAAGTGTACGAATTCGCTACCTGCGTACATGGTTCCGCAGCGGTTTGTGTTCCATTCTGCGCTGCCGGTCACTAGCAATGGAAAGATCGATCATGCTGGCCTGCCGAATCCATTTGTGCAGGAACGCGAATCATCGCAGATAGCGGTTCCTACGCGTATCGAGCCGGACCCTATCGCCCCGCCCACCGATACCGATCTTCTTGATCGTCTAGTTGGCCTCGCCGGACCAGGTTTTCCTACGGACCGTCCCCTCCTCGCCGCGGGCGGTAACTCGCTCCTTCTGGTACGTGTCGCGAATCTCATCGAAGACACTCGTGGATGTCGTCCAGAGTTCGCGGAGTTGTCGTCGTCGACGCTTGAAGAACTGAGTCGCAGCGACGGCAGCGAGCGAGTCAACTCCGGTTCCCGCGTCACTGTCGCTACGCGCGTACGCCCTGATCCTGACGGTATTTCACCGCTTGACCAGACGGCGACCGCAGAAGTTGCTGGCGCCGCTGCTGTGACCCCGGGCCGCAGTGAACTCGCACCGGCGTCCCCGTGGGGCAGTGCGGCGCACGCGGGCCTCCTCTTTGACACGACAGTCCGCCCTGATCCCGCACAACCCTTGAGCCAGGTGCTGATTCAAGCGGGCCAGTGGCTGCAAGGACTCGACGCGTACGCCGGACACCATGGTCTCGACGTCGATGCGCGGTTGTCAGATACAGCTGACGCGCTGTGTACCGTCCGGATTTCCCCGCGCACGAAGTGCACAGAGACCAGCTACCCGCTGACGGAAACGCAGCTTTCCTACCTGCTGGGGCGAGCAGACCGGTGGCTGGGCAGTGAGATTGCACCGCACTACTACTCGGAAGTCGATGTTCGTGACCTCGATGTCGCTGCGCTGCAGCGCGCAGTGGATCTACTCGTTGACACCCATCCCATGCTGCGCGCTCACGCCACGGCTGATGCGCGTCAACGGCTGGACACCACACCATTTCGATGTGTGGTGACTGTCAACGACGTGCGGGAGTTAGATGGCGGCGCGCGCGAGCGTGAACTGCGAAGAATTCGGCACGAACGCTCCCATCATGTGCGGAACCCACTCGAAGCAGGTTGGTTCCGAGTGTCGGTGACACACCGTGATGACACTGTGAGCCGCCTGCACGTCGAGATCGACATGCTGTTCTGTGACGTTCAAGGCGCCATCGTCATTGCGGAAGACCTCTACGCCGCATATCGGGGACGGGCCCTGACCCGTCCAGGCAAACACTTCCTCGATTGGGTGCAACAGCAGGATGTGGGCGGCGATGGTGACGACGCAGCACTGACGGGTATCCCCGACATTTCTGAGCCCCTGCTGCCGTTGCGCCAGCCGTCTTCAGCGCGGTTCACTCGTCGGCGCCACCGCTGGGAGGTGGACGTATCGCGTCGATTGCGCGATGGCTGCGCGGCACACGGCGTGACCGTCGATTCGGTGTTGCTGAGCACCTTCACCGATGCCCTGCGTGAGTCCTCGGGAACCACAGCCCCCATGTCGGTGGTGGTGACGACCCTCATGCGGCCGGAGGGACACGAGCGGGTAGTTGGTGAATACACCTCGACGCTCGTGGTGACTCCACCCTCTCAGGGCACTGTCGCTGAGCGCACAAAAAGGACTGCTGTAGAGCTGTATTCGCGGCTCTCCAGGCCACGGAGTGCCCATGCCAATCACGCGATTCGCCGCAAGAGTCAGCAGCAACGTGTATCGGTAGTCCTTCCCGTGGTGTATTCCTCGGGACTGGCTGCATCGCAGTCAGCAGGTGGATCGGATGCTTCTGAGCTTCTTACTGCTTTTGGCACCCCCGTGTACTCGATCAGTCAGACCCCACAGGTGCTGATCGACCTGCAGAGCTTTGCTGATGGCGAGTCGTTGGTCGTGAACTGGGATGCGGTCGACGGTGCTTTCGCTGAAGGTTTCCTCGACTACGCGTTCGATGTGTTCGTCGAAAGGCTCACCGCCTTAGCTGACGGTGCGGGGGAAGGTGGTGCCGCAGTATCGAATTGGCAGCGGGGTCATGCGCTACCGGTAGGCGAGCGAGAACCCTTCGGGAAGTTGGTCACTGCAAGCAGTATGCGTCTGTCTAGTGTTTCCGCCGGCCAACAAGCAGCACCGACCACGACGCCAGATGGTGTCTCCAGTGATGTCACCGCCGCACAGGAATTGCCGATCCGACGCATATTCGCACAGGTGCTTGGTCAGTCCATCGAGGACATTGATCCGCAGCGATCATTCTTCGAGCTCGGCGCGAGTTCACTCGATGTGGTGACAGTGCACCGCGCCCTTGCGGCGCAGTGGCCGGATGTGAGTGTGCTCGACCTTTTCACCTATCCCACTATCCGCGCCCTCACCCAGTACATACAGCACAGCGAGCAGCCTGCCCGCGACGGCGCCATCGGAGCTGATGCGTCTCAAGACCGATCGCCTACGCCGCGACCGTCGCAGCCACCGCGCTTCATCGAGCGTCTCCCCGACGACCTCTCTGCTCGCGATCCGATTGCGCGGGCACGTGCTCGTGGCAATCGACGACGTAAAGGAATGATCCGATGACCCAGGCGAGTGCCACTGCCGACAGCGCTGCGTCGGCTCACGATGAATATCCGGAAGACGCTATTGCCGTAATCGGGATGAGTGGGCGATTTCCTGGAGCACCGTCAATTGAGGACCTGTGGAGTCTTCTGCTTGACGGCCGTGAAGGGGTTACCCGCTACAGCGCCGACCACCTCGCTGATGCGGGCGTTCCACGCTCGCTGTATGGACGCCCGGAATACATACCTGTTGGCTCGGACTTGGGCGGTATCGAGGATTTCGACGCCGATGCTTTCGGTATGGCTGCGCACGAAGCTGCACACTTGGACCCGAGCCATCGGCTTTTCCTTGAGGCATGCTGGCATGCGCTCGAACGCAGTGGCTATGGGCACGGGCGTGGCGTTGACCAGGTCGCAGTGTTCGCGGGCACCTCGCAAAGCGGCTACCTCCACGAAAATCTTGCGGATCGTTTCGACGCGCTAGGTGGCGAGAATCCTGTTGCAGCCCTGCAATGCGCGATTGGCACTGCACCGGACTACCTCGCGATGGGCACGGCGTACCGGCTAGGACTCACTGGCCCAGCGGTCACTGTCCAAACTGCCTGTTCCACATCGCTCGTTGCGGTCCATCACGCGGTGGCGGCGCTGCAAAGTGGCGAGGCAGATGTGGCGTTGGCAGGTGGAGCCACGGTGCATGTGCCGCGAGGCCGGGGCTACCTGCATATACCTGATGGCCCGTTTTCTGTTGACGGTCACACCCGCAGTTACGGCTCGGGGGCTAGCGGAGCGGTCTTTACCCAGGGTGTCGGTGTAGTGGTACTCAAGCGTCTGTCCGATGCATTGGCTGACCGCGACCGGATCAGCGCGGTCATTCGTGGCAGCGCCATCAACAACGATGGTTCCGATAAGACTGGGTTTACCGCACCGTCAGTGACAGGCCAGGCGCGGGTGATTGCCGAAGCTCACGCCATAGCCGGCATCGAACCGCGCGACGTCAGGTACATCGAGGGGCATGGCACAGGCACTTCCCTCGGCGATCCCATTGAACTTGCCGCGCTCCGCCAGGTTTTCGGAAGTTCGCCTGCGCCCTGGTGTCAGCTCGGCTCGATCAAGTCGAATATTGGCCATACCGAAGCCGCTGCGGGAATCGCGGGCTTCATCAAGGCGGTACTCGCAGTCGAGTCTGGAACAATCCCCGCATCGCTTCACTGCGACGAAACAAATAATGCTCTGCCACTGCAGAATTCGCCTCTGAGGATTTGCGATACGCAAGCGCGATTCGCCGCCGATAGGCCGCGTATCGCGGGAGTGAGCTCATTTGGGTTCGGTGGCACCAACTGTCACGTAATTCTGCAGCAACCACCCACGCAAGCGCCGTCTGCGCATGCGAGTGGTCCCCGAGTGCTGGCATTGTCTGGCGCTAGTGACCGATCAGCGCGTGAGATGGTTGATCGACTGGAAGCACACATCCCGCAGCTCGCTAGTACTCCCGGCGGTGTGGCAGACGCGGCGTACACGCTTGCATACGGCAGAAAGCAGCTGCGTCATCGCGGCGCTCTGGTCGTTGACAGTGCAACCGGCGATGTCCTTGACCGTATTGAGGTCAGCGGACAGTTAACGCACGCGCCTGCAGTGGTTTTTGCCTTCCCTGGGGGAGGCAGCCAATACACCGGGATGTTGGACGATCTCTATGAGGAAGACCGTGAGATAGCACGGTACGTCGACGGATTGGCGGAGAAGTTTGCCCCGTTGATCGGAGCGGATGTCCGAAGCGTGTGCGCGCCGCGCGGTGCAGGTATCGCTGCCGCAGAAGCAGATTCGGTCACTCTTGGTCTTCCCGCACTGTTCGTCACGTCTCTAGCGCTGACGAAGTGGTTGCGCACGCGTGGTGTGCGACCAGATGCAGTTCTGGGGCACAGCCTTGGTGAATACGTTGCCGCCGTGGTGTGCGGTGCACTCGACGTCGACGATGCGATCGCTGTGGTGGCGGCGCGAGCAGTGGCACTTGAACAACTGGGTCCTGGAGCGATGCTGCGGCTAGCGCTACCACTCGATGATGTTCAGTCGCTCATCAAGAATCGTCGTGGCGTTGAAATTGCTTCACAGGATGCACCGCGATCGACAGTCGTGTCTGGGCCAAGTGACGTGATCGAAGCGATCGCTGCGGAACTGGGTAGTGATGTGGCCAGTCTGATCCCAGTTGCGGCGCCCGGGCATTCGAGTTTGGTGGAGCCAGCGATTCCGGCCGTGCGAGCTGTCGCGGCATCAATACAGGGCAGAACGCCGACGGTGCTGGGGTATTCGTGTACGGCGGGTACGCCGATCACCGCGGAGCTGATGAGTGACCCGCAGCATTGGGTCCGGCATATGCGTGAACCGGTGCTCTTCGAGCCGACGTTGCGGACGGTCCTCGATGCTGCGTCAGAGTTGCCGGGGCTAGAGCAGCCTGGGCAGTCTGCGCCCTCACTGCACAAGGACGGTAACGGTAGCCGAGGTGTCATCGTCCTCACCGTAGGCCCGGGGGCATCGACGTCTGCCTTCGCTCGGGCGGCGCGTCATCCGCGGCTTGTGGCGACGTTGACGACACTGACCGCCGATTCCTCGCACGGGCATCACACAGCTCTTGCGGAACTGTTCAGCCACGGAATTGATGATCTGCAACTGTGCGAGAGCACAGAGGGGCGCCGCCGGGTCGCACTTCCGGACTATCCGTTTGATCGACGTAGGAACTGGATTGAACCGGAAGCCACCACTTCTGGTTCTGCAGGTCTTCTGGGGGAGTTTGGTCGAAGTCGCGGCAGCGACGAGCGGTCGCTGGGGTGGTTCCACTCATTCTGGTCCCGTGAACGTCTTCGACCTGTTGGACAGGGGGCAGCGCAGGCGGAAGTTACGCCCGTGTGGGTGGTGGGTGACTCCCCGCTAGCTCGCGCTGTCCGAGAGTTTGTCTCGACGTCAGACCGTCTTCTTCTCGATGAGAGGGCGCCTGTCGTCTTCTGGGCGCCCGCGCAGCGACTTGGGCAGGCAGCTGGTGAGTCGCTGTTGTCTGGCGATGAGCGTCACGCAGTGGCGTTGAGCTTTAGAGCTGCTTCGCTCGAAGCCTGCACTGTCGCCGGTCACGTTGCCGCTATTCAACAACGCGGTGACGCAGCGGCATTGGTGTATCTCAGTCTCGCTTCTGAAGCTGTTGATGGAGCAGATCCTGGCGATCCCGCATGTCTGTCGCTGGCGGCCTATGCGCGCGCTATGTGTATTGAGAATCCTGGAATGCGTGCTCGTACTGTGGATGTCGAATCGTTGGTCGATTTCCATCTGCTTGGCGAGATTGTGACTGAGGTTTCCGGCGCTGATGCTCCGACGTATCGCGAGTATGCGTGGCGCGCCGGTATTCGGCACGTGCGACGGATGGGACGGATCAGCCCGCCGCAGTCACCTGCCACATCGGTTCTTTCCCGCCACGACTGCGTGCTCATCATCGGTGGGCTCGGGAGGGTGTCTACCGCTGTTGCCGAAGGAATTGCTCGCACCGGAGCCCATGTGGTGTGCACTACCCGCAGCGTCGATCGCGCCGATGCCCGCAGGAGGGACTTGGATGATGACCTGCGCGACCAGATCACCGTCCAGGTTCTGGACCCGTCTGATCCGGTAGCGATAGGACAATTGCTTGAGCGTCTGCGCGCGCACCATGCGGGCAGGGTCGCTGTCATCTACAGCGCGGGTGTTGTTGGTACCGACTCTTTCGCGGCGCTTGATGAACTGACCGTCGAACACGTAGACGCGCAGTGCAACGCCAAAATCGATGGTGCATTGACGCTCGCGCACGCTATCGATCGGTGCGAGCCGACAGAGCGGCCTGACACAGTGATCTTGATGTCGTCTATCGCCGCGGTGGTCGGTGGCTTTGGTTTGTCTACCTATGCAGCAGCGAACCGCTTTCTTGACGCTCTGGCACAGGAACGTTCGACGACAGACCATGCGGTGCAGTGGGTCTCAATCCAATGGGATGGCTGGAACGTGCCGAGCTTTGTTGACGATAGTACGTTTACTCGCCACCTCATGCGGAACTCGTTTGCTGTGGAGGAGGGCACTGATGCGCTAATTGCTGTCCTTACCGAAGGCGGTAGCTCAAGGGGGTATTCGGTACCTGCCGTCGTCGCCCTGACACCGTCGGATGCTGACTATCGATTCCTGCATGTAGAGGACGAGCAGCGTGTCACGGAATCCACGGATAGCCAGGAAGTGAACCCGCGGTGTGAACGCGTCGCCGCAGCACGTTCGGACCGGCCCCAAGCGAACGGCGGCTCGATAGCCGACGAGCTGCGCACCCTGTGGGAGCACACGCTCGATGTCACCATCACCTCACCGGATGTCGATTTCTTTGAGCTAGGTGGGCATTCGCTGCTCGCGACACGGCTACTTGCCGATGTCCAACGTCGCTACGGAGTGCAACTACGACTGCGCGACTTATTACGCGAGCCGAAACTGGCGCAGATGGTCACGCGAGTAAGCGCAACAGCAATCGCGGAAGAACCTGCGTCGCGCGCAGATCTTCCTGATACCGCAGTGCCTAAGGTGCATACGCAGACTGGAAAACCCGACGCCGCGGCACTCTGCGACGACAACCTCACATTTGGACTGACTCGCGTCCAGCACGCGTACTTGATGGGCCGAGATAGCGACTACGGAACCGCAGCAGCGGCGTGCCACAGCTACCTTGAGTTTGAGTGCGGTGACCTGGACCTGGACCGCTTCGATGACGCTTTCACGGAGGTGGTGCGTCGACATCCGATGCTTCGGACAGTCATCACGGCCGCCGGTCATCGATTGGTGGAGATTCCGGCGACAGGTTATCGGACACCACAGACCGATATTCGAGGAGCTGACGACCCGGAACAGGCGGCGCAGAAGTGGCGCCAACCACTGGTGACACGAACGCTGCCACCAGATCGATGGCCCCTTGTGCAACCGCACGCACTCATCACAGACCGCGGCGTCCGGGTGGGATGGAGCATCGATGTCCTCGTCTGCGACGCATCCAGTTTCGCGCTCTTCTACGCCGAACTTGGGGCCCTGTATCGGCGCGAGCCGCTACCGCCAGCACCCGCGTTGACCTTTCGGGATTACGTCACGACCATGCAGTCCGCAGCAGATGGCGACGCCGACGCTGCCCGGCGCTATTGGCTTGAGCGAGTCGATAGTCTGCCAGCGGCACCACAGATTTTCGGTCTCGCTGACAGCGCTAGCGACGTGCACAACGAGGCGCCCGTCGATAGTGAGTTCAAGCGATTAACGCTTGAGTTGACGCCCACGCAGCGTCACCAGTTGGAGGCGTGGGCCCGATCCCGTTCCACGACACTGACTGCCGCCGTGCTGACTCTCTACGCGCGGATGCTGGCCCGATGGAGCGGCGACACGCATTTCTCCGTGATGACGACAAGCTTTGATCGACCGGACGGCTATGCGGACGTTGTCGGAGATTTCACTGAACTGAGCGTTCTGGAACTTCAGGTGACTGATGACCGCGACAGCGATCTCGATCTCACCACTCACACCCTGTTCGATGACCTCGACCATCGTTCGTACTCAGGTATTGATGTTCTTAGCGAGCGCAGTCGACGGTCCGGTCGTAGGTTCCACCTGCCTGTTGTATTCACGTCAACTTTGGGCTCGGACCTCGGTGGGTCGCTGGGATGGGCCGGACCGCTAGTGTTCGGTCGCAGCCAAACCCCACAGGTCTATCTCGACCATCAAGTTTTTGAGTTCGGTGACACCTTGGTGCTGCAGTGGGACTATCTATCCCCAGTCATCTCTGAAGATGAGCTTTCTCAGGCCGCCCGGGAACTGCGCCGCGACATTGCTGAACTTTCACCCGAAGACACCAGTGACGTGTCAGAGATCGCTGCTTCTGTCGGTTCTGATGTCGGTCCCGACGGTGTAGTTCGTGAAGCACACGCTGCGCGCGAACGTATTGCCGCGGTGCGAGAGTTATGGGCTCGTGTACTGGGGCGGGAGCCCGAGGGAATCGATGATGACGCGAGTTTTATTGCGGCGGGTGGTGATTCAGTACTCGCCGTGAGGCTCGCTGGCGTTTTGCGTCGTGAACTGGGGATGACGGTCGCGGTGGGTGAACTGGTAGACGGTGCCACCCCCGCTTCACTGGCGCTGGCGCCACGCGACGATCATCCAGTCGGCGTGGCTGCGGTAGATCTGGTGCGCGCACGAGACCCACACGCTCCGATGGATCTTTTGCCCCTCCAGCAAGCGTATTGGGTAGGGCAGTCCGGAGCGTGGGAACTGTCGTACGACAGCGCACACTTTTACGTCGACTATTTCGATAGTCAACTGGACGCAGATCGGTTGCGGCACGCTCTGGCACGGCTGATTGTTCAGCAACCGATGCTCCGCTCCGTGGTCGATCTCGACGGACGTCAACGGGTGATTCCCGTCGACGACCCGCAGTTACAGGACACTCCGCTAGAAGTTGTCGACCTGCGCGAGGCGCCGGAACCAGAGATTGTTGCGGCGATCGAAGCGACGCGAAACGCGTGGGAAATAGAAGGACCAGACCCGCAATCGTGGCCGGGATGGGAAGTGCGT
>JAAYXN010000182.1 GCA_012515885.1 Rhodococcus sp. (in: high G+C Gram-positive bacteria) | reverse complement strand
CTGCGAGAGCGTTCACGGCCGCGCCGCCCGCAGCGAAATTGGCGACCATCTGTGCGGTGACTTCCGCCGGATACGCCGACACCCCGTGCGCGGCAATCCCGTGATCGCCAGCAAACACCACCACCCTGGGGCGGGTAAACAGTTGGGGCGGGCACTGGCCCTGGCACGCTGCCACCCAATTGGCGAGTTCCTCAAGTCGCCCGAGCGATCCGTCCGGTTTCGTCAGGGTGCGTTGGCGCGCTCGCGCCTGCTCGCGAATGGTGTCATCCGGAGCAGTGATCTCGTCGAACGTGACCGGGTCGTGCACGCGATCAGATCGCGTCGCCGGGGCCGACGCGAGGCTTCGGGGCCCGGAGCTTACGGATCTGCGACGCACGCACAAATGCGTACCAGCCAAGCTTGAAACCACCGTCGATCGAATCGGGGAAGCGTTCGCGCACGCGGTTGTTGACCACGCGGCCGATGTAGATGCCCTCGATGACCATCAGAATCATCATCACGAACATGGCGAGGGTGACGATTGCTTGCAGCGCGGGGGAGACGAACATCGTCATGATCAGCACGATAGCCAGCGGCATGAACAGCCCGACGAGGTTGCGTCGCGCGTCGACAAAGTCGCGGACATAGGCGCGGACGGGGCCCTTGTCGCGG
The DNA here is from genome assembly GCA_012515885.1 of Rhodococcus sp. (in: high G+C Gram-positive bacteria). Lineage (GTDB taxonomy): Bacteria > Actinomycetota > Actinomycetes > Mycobacteriales > Mycobacteriaceae > Rhodococcus_F. The sequence continues at coordinate 5,722 of JAAYXN010000182.1, read as the reverse complement.
GGAAGCAGGTACTTGTCTTCACCGGCGAGCATGCGTGCACGGCGATCAGCCGCGGCGGCGCGACGCTCGGCGGCAGCAACCTTGCGGTCCTCTTTGCTGCCACGGTTCGCTTTGCGACGGGCGCGAGCTTCCTTCGCGGTCATAGGTGCGGGCGCGACTGGGCCGCGGCGTCGGTTTTCGGCGTCGCGTCGCTTGGGGGTTGGTCGACCCTTGCCAGCGGACTGCGCGGTCGTCTCCGTGGGGTCGGAGTCCGACCCGGTCTCGGCAGCTGTGGAACTCAACTTATCTGAGCCCTGCTTGTCCGAATCGTCAGAGTCACCGCGGCGTAGCAATTTCACCCTTCCAGGGTAGGTGACCGCGCGAGATTCCCAGAATTCGGCATGCACCTGTGCGGAGCACTTGGTTCGATGCTGTGCCGAGCACACGGGTGGATGCTGTGGCCTGCGGGGTTGGCGCGTGAACTTTAGACTGCGGCGATGCGGGTGATGATTGCGCCGGATTCTTTTGGCCAGACGTTGACGTCCGCGGGCGCGTGCGAGGCGATCGCGGCAGGTTGGCGCCGGGCGCGGCGAGGCGACGAGTTGCTGTGTTTTCCGCAGTCTGATGGTGGCCCCGGGTTTGTGGAGGTCTTGGCTGGCTTCGGTGGTGATGTTGCCCACTCGGTGGTGAGCGGACCACTCACCGAGAACGTCACGGCGTCCTGGCTGATGGACGGTGAGGTCGCCTACATCGAGTCGGCGCAGGCTTGCGGGTTGGGGCTGCTGCCGACGGCACCGACCACGCAGACGGCGCGCGCCGCCCATAGCCGTGGAGTGGGACAACTGATAGCCGCGGCTGTTGAAGCGGGAGCCAGCACCATCGTGGTGGGACTGGGTGGAAGCTCCTGCACGGATGGTGGACGCGGGATGATCGCGGCGTTGGGTGGGCTCGAATCCGCTGCCTCGGCTTTGGCGCAGGTACAGCTCATCGCTGCTACCGACGTCGAGAATTCGCTTCTGGGTAGCGAGGGGGCCGCGCACGTTTTCGGGCCACAAAAGGGTGCTGACGCGGCGGCGGTGCGTGACCTTGAAGAAGACAATGCGCAGTGGGCTGACGAGCTTAAAGCCGCAGGCTATGACGTTGCGGATCTCGCCGGTGCGGGCGCTGCGGGCGGTATCGGCGCAGCACTGTTGGCGCTCGGTGCGCAGCGCGAATCCGGTGCCCGCATCGTTGCGCAGCGCGGGCATCAACTCGACGCGCTTGCCACTGCGGACCTGCTGATCACCGGGGAAGGACGACTTGACCGCCAGTCGCTGCGCGGAAAGTCCGTGATCGCTCTCGGGGCCGACGCGCAGCAATGCGGGGTCGCGACGATCTGCATCGCCGGGCAGGTGCTTCTCACTGCTCAAGAGATCAAGCAGGCCGGTCTGCACGGTGCATATTCGCTGGTAGAGCACGCAGGATCGGTGGAAACGGCGATGTCTGACGCCGCGAACCAGCTGACCAGCCTCGCCGCTGAGGTGGCGCAGTCCTATACCGACAGTGCGCAGGCAAGCCAGCCGGAGGATCACACCGACCCCAGCTCAGATGCCAGTTAGTATTGGCCCAGATACCATTTACCCCACACGCCCGGAACCCGGGAATATTTCGGCCGCCGAGTAGGGTTAAAGCGTTCACGGGTTTGGTACGAACAACAGGGAGAGCCCATGACTGTGCAGAACGAGACCGCCACCCACGGCGTCACCATGACCGAAGCAGCATCCTCCAAGGCAAAGGCGCTGCTCGATCAGGAAGGCCGCGACGATCTGGCACTGCGTATCGCCGTTCAGCCGGGCGGCTGTGCGGGCCTGCGCTACCAGCTGTTTTTCGACGACCGCAACCTTGACGGCGACCTCGTCGTCGACTTCAACGGTGTTGCGCTCGCTGTCGACCGCATGAGTGCCCCGTACGTCGAGGGCGCTGCTATCGACTTCGTTGACTCGATCGAGAAGCAGGGCTTCACCATCGACAACCCCAACGCTACGGGTTCGTGCGCGTGTGGAGACTCCTTCAACTGAGGTTTCTGCCACGCCGCTAGCGCCGCCAAGCGTGAGCTTGGTAATGCCACGGCGCGCACGCTTCGCCACGCCTCCTGTCCGACTCGCCAGCTGAGATCACTTAGCCGAGTCGGGCAGGAGGCGTTCGGCGTTTTCCGGCATGAACACCGCACATCCCACTCGACACTGCGGCGTGGACACTGCTACGGGTCCGCTGGCAGGTACGGTGAACTCTTCGAGCGGCACGGACTCGCGTGTGGTTTCCGTACCGCGTTGTCATCACCTACCCCTGCCTGAAAGGCCTTGTCCGTGACTATTGCGGTATCTGGATCGATTGCCACTGACCATCTGATGCGCTTCCCCGGTCGCTTCGCTGAGCAGTTGGTTGCCGATCAGCTCAACCACATTTCGTTGAGCTTCCTCGTCGATGACCTTGAGGTGCGACGTGGCGGTGTCGGCGGCAATATCGCGTTCGCTCTCGGTGTGCTCGGTGCATCGCCGATCCTCATCGGTGCGGTGGGTGCTGACTTCGCTGAGTACCAGGCGTGGCTGGAAAACAATGGTGTTGATTGCAGTGGTGTTCGCGTATCGACCACCGCCCACACGGCCCGTTTCGTATGCACCACTGACCTGGACATGGCGCAGATCGCCTCGTTCTACCCGGGTGCGATGAGCGAGGCCCGCGAGATCCGCATCGAGTCCCTGGAGAAGCATCCCGATCTGGTGCTTATTGGCGCTGATGATCCAGACGCGATGATTCGCCGCACAGAAGAATCGCGCGAGCTGGGTATTGCCTTCGCCGCCGATCCGTCGCAGCAGTTGGCGAGACTCGATGGCAGCCAGGCACGTCAGCTCATCGACGGCGCAGAGTTCCTCTTCACCAACGAATACGAGTGGGGCCTGCTGCGTCAAAAGACCGGCCTCAACGAGGACGAGGTCCGCGAAATGGTGGGCGTGCGCATCACGACACTCGGTGCTGGCGGCGTCGACATCGTTGATCGTGAAGGCAATTGGATCCACGTCGGTGTCGTCCCGGAGAACGGCAAGGTCGACCCCACCGGTGTGGGCGACGGTTTCCGTGCAGGTTTCCTGCATGGCATCCGCTCGGGGCTGGACTTTACGCGCAGCGCTCAGCTGGGCTCACTGATCGCCGTCCTCGTGCTTGAGACGGTCGGCACGCAGGAGTGGAAGTTCGATCGCGACCAGGCGCTGGCACGTCTTTCCGACGCGTACGGCGCTGATGCTGCGGAAGCGATCGCCCCGGTTCTGCCTGCATAAAACTCACCCTGCGTAATACTCACTCTGAACGGAGAAGGAGCCCCTCACGCCGATCCGGTGTGAGGGGCTCCTTTGTTACGTGATGCGTCTGCGTTGTTACAGCGAGACGGGGTACTGCGGTTCGGCAATGGTCGGGACGATGCGCTTCTCCACGAAAATGCCGTGCCAGATCATGAAAACAATCACCGTCCACAACCGGCGGCTGTGGTCGGAAACCCCTGCCTTGTGCTCGTCAAGCATCGTGAGCACCGCGTTCTTGTCGATGATGTGATCAGCTTGGGAGCTGACGATCTGATCACGAGCCCAGTCGTACAGTTCGCTGCCAGCAAGCCAGTGCCGCAACGGAACTGGGAACCCTAGCTTCGCGCGGTGCAGCACATGGTCGGGAACAATTCCCTCAAGCGCCTGACGCAACGCGTACTTGGTGGTGTGCGGCGACTTGTCGCGCGGCTGCGTCTTGCGGGTGGTGATCTTCTGCTCCAGCGGCAGCGTGGATGCGACCTTGAACACCTCAGGGTCCAAGAACGGCACACGAAGCTCTAGCGAGTTGGCCATCGTCATCTTGTCGGCCTTAACCAAGATGTCGCCACGCAACCACGTAAACAGGTCCAGGTGCTGCATCCGGGTCACCGGATCCCAGCCCTTCGACTCCGCATAAATCGGGGCAGTGACGTCTTGATGCGTCCACTCAGGACGGAAATCACGCAGGACTGCGCGCAACTGGGCGTCGTTGAAGCTGCGTGCATTGCCGTAATAGCGCTCTTCAAGAGGCAACGACCCACGGTGCAGCAAGCTCTTACCGCGCGTGCCCTCCGGGATGCGGTCCGAGAGCTTGCCGGCCAGGCGACGAACGCCCGCGGGCAGCCGGTCAAACGGGGCAAGAGACAGCGGTTCGCGGTAGATGGTGTAGCCACCAAACAGCTCATCCGCGCCCTCGCCGGAGAGCACGACCTTGACGTGCTTACGCGCCTCACGAGCGATAAACCACAGTGGCACCAGCGCTGGATCAGCGACCGGATCGTCTAGATACCAGACGATCTCCGGGATAGCTGCCGCGAACTCTGCCGGGCTGACCACCTTGACGACATGCCGCGCGCCAATAGCAGCCGCTGACTCCGCAGCAACGTCGACCTCGGAATAGCCTTCACGCTCAAAACCGGTGGTGAAGGTAATCAGATTGGGATTGTGGCGCATCGCAAGGGCCGCGATGGCCGTCGAATCGATGCCGCCAGACAGGAACGAACCCACCGTGACGTCGGCGCGCATGTGCTTGGCAACAGAATCTTCCAGCGCCTGCGCGATCTCCTGATAGCGCTCCGGTGCGCTGCCCTTGGTGAACGGGCGCACCGGGAACTTCGGCTGGAAATACCGAGTGATTTCCGGCAACTGACCGGGCCGCACCCGTGCGTAGCAGCCGGACTCCAGGCGACGGATCTGCGCATGCAGAGACTCAGGCTCAGGCACGTACTGGAGCACCGTGTAGTGCTCGATTGCCCGAGGATCCAGCTCCACGCCAATCCCAATCGAATCAGCAAGCTCAAGCAGGCTCTTCTTCTCGCTACCGAACGCCGTGCCCTGCGTCCCAGAAGCAAGGAAAAGAGGCTTAATGCCGAACGGATCGCGAGCAATGAACAGCTCACGGGACTCGGTATCCCACACCGCGAACGCAAACATGCCGCGCAAACGCTCCACCGCGTCCGAACCCCAATAGTGGAACGCAGCGACGATCGCCTCCGAGTCGCCCTCAGTGCGGAACTGGGCGTCAAACTCTTCTTTGAGCGCCGCACGGATCTCCAAGTAGTTGTAGATCTCGCCGTTAAACGTCAACGCATAGCGCTCAGGACTCTCCGGCGGCCCCCACCGCAGCGGCTGGTGCGAATGCTCAAGGTCAATGATCGACAACCGGTTAAAACCGAACACAAGGTCATCGTCGTTCCACGTGCCATGTTCGTCAGGGCCCCGATGGCGCAGGCAGTGCATCGCCTGATCGACCCGTGCGACCAGGGCTTCATTGGTTCCGTGCGTCGTTAAGAACCCGAGCAATCCGCACACTGCGTCCGATACCTCGATTCGAATAGGGGAGAGCACACCACCGCGCTCGCCGGTAATGAGCAAGGCGGCTAAAGAACCCCGCGTCATAGGGCGGGACTCGATCCTTAGACGAAAGTATGCCGCAGAAGCGCGCCCGACTCAGCCGACCCCGCTGACGACACGATCGACCCGAAGAAGAACCATCGACAGCTTTGGTCTACGCTGCGTAGTAATTGGGCCTTCCCCTGATGGGGTGCCCTGTGGAATCTGCGGCGATCAGGAAGGCGTGAACGTGGCGCAAGGTCGGATCCTTCGGCGAGCCGGGCTGGCAATATCCTTGGGTATTGCTGCCTTGCTGTTGTCGGGTTGTTCAATCGACAACTCAGTGCTCCGGTTCG
>JAAYXN010000181.1 GCA_012515885.1 Rhodococcus sp. (in: high G+C Gram-positive bacteria) | reverse complement strand
CGTTGCGTGTGGGATGGGGAACCCGGCCTGCCGGATGAGCTTCTCGACCTTGTGCGCGCGGCGCTGTTCCAGCGCGTCGTCGACAGCGGTGAGGAACAGCTGCTCCGGGGTGAGTGTGTCGTTGACCTCGTCAGCGATGAGCTCTTCGAGGCGGGTCGCGACGTGAGTGACCCGCAGTGCCCGGAACTTCTCGTAATCGATACTCGTGAACGTCACCGGCCCGCCTCCCCACTGGTGGCGTAGTGAGACGCGTCTCGGACGAACACATCCGGCCCTGCCGCGACATCGCCGCCGCGTTTCCGTGTCGACGCGGCAGGTGTCGCCGGCCGCGGCTTCTTGGTGTCGCTGTCGATGCCCGCCATGATCCGCTTCAACGTCGTGTAAGTCGCCTGCCCGCCCCGGTTGATCACCTCCTGGCAGGCCGCTTCGAGCCGTTCCCGGTTCTGCTTGCCGAGGCCGCTGAGCACGTTCTGGCAGTCGAGGTAGCCTTGCGCCTCGATCTTCTGCCGGTCCAAGATCTGCTCGATCACCTCCACGGTCGCCGGCCCGAAACTGCGCGCCCTGTCGGTGAACCAGCGCCTGGACCACAACCCGTCGATGTTCCTGTGCTGCGGCGGGACATGCTCGGGCAGAGTGGAGTACTGTCCCTTCCGGCCGGAGAGCCGACGGTGCTCGCAGACGATATCGTGCCCGTCGAACACGGTCACCCGGGTCTGCGTGAACCGGACCCGCAGCAGTTGCCCCGCCAGCCCATAGGGGACGGAATAGCGTTGCGCATCAGCGGTGACGTGATAGTTCCGGCCGGCCTTCAACTCCTTCCACGTCACTTCCTCAAACGCGGTGTCGGGCAGCGCCGCGAGCGACCCGGCTTCCTCGGCTTCGAACCGCTCCCACCGGGTCGAGTCGTCCGCCCGGCGCAGGTCATGGTTGATCTCCCGCACCCGTTCTTCGATCGCGCCGTTCAGCTCGGACAGGGTCGTGAACACATCGTCCTCGAGGTAACCAATGACACGCTTATTGACGACGTTCACCGCGTTCTCAGCCGCCGCCTTGTCCCGGGGACGCCTCGCCCTGGCAGGGACGATCGCAGTGCCGTAATGATCGGCGAGCTGCTGATAGCGGGCGTTGACCACTCGCTCCGCGTCGCCTTTGCGCGCCTGGTGCGTCGAGGTCGTCGGGTTATCCGGCACGACGATCTGCACCACCCCGCCGTAGAACGCGAACGCTCTCACATGCGCGTCCAGCCACGCCTCCGATCGCATGTCGGTGTAAGCGCGGCAGAACAACGCGCCTGAGAACGGCAGCACCGCGACAAACAACACCGCCCGGGTCACCTCACCGGTCACCGCGTCGACGAGGTCGAGCGTGTCGCCGGCCCAGTCCACAAGCATCGCCCGCCCCGGCTCATGATGCAGCGTCGCGACCAGATCATTGGTGCGGACATAGTCTGCGAACAGAGCGCAGAACTGCGAGTACCCATACTTCTTCCCGCCGCCGCGCGCATCAGCGTAACGCCGCCACGCCTGCAACAACGTGAAGTGCCGGTTCTGCCGCATCGACACCAGCACCCGCGCCAGATCCGGCTGGTCATACTCGTCCGACACCCGCCGGCGACCATCCGGGAACCACTCCGCCAGCTCGCCATCACTGACCGCCGCCGCGGACTCGATGCCGTGGTCGACGATCGCCTGCTTCACACGCGCGACATCGCGATGCGAGCACCCCACCACCTCGACCACATCCCGGTAACTGCGCCTCTCCAGCAACAACGCGAGAATCCTCCGGTACTCCGTCATGAGCTCCGCCCTTCAACAAGAATGGCAACGCACCATGCGCCACCATCCCTTCAGCAGAGCACCACACCCCGAACCAAGCGCTACCAACTCGCCGGAATACCGCTACCGACTCGACGGACTCGCGCTACCAGAAAGCCCTATGCGCCACACGCCATCACTTAAAATACGCGCGGCCAACGTCTTTCGGCCACTGCACTCCTGAGTACCATCCGCACATGCCGCGACTGGCGCAGCCCCACTTGCAAGCTAGCGCCGAGCACCGCCCGGGAGTAGGATTCAGTCCTACTCTTCCTGTAGGGAGGTCGACATGAGAACGACGAAGCAGATGAGTGTGACTGTGCCGCACGAGATGGCCGACATGGTCCGGGCCAAGGTGGTCTCCGGCGAGTACGCCTCCGAAAGCGAGGTCATCCGCGAAGGCCTGCGGGCTTTGGCGGCACGCGACAGGGCGGTCGACGCCTGGTTGAGGGATCAGGTTGCACCAGCCTATGACCAGCTGCTGGCAGACCCCGAGGGTGCGCTATCGGCACGCGAGGTCCGTGCCCGACTGGTGTCCCTGCGCGACCAGTGACGTACACGGTTCGGTTCTCGTCGGACGCGGCAAACCAACTCGAAGCCTTGTATCGCTACGTTGCTTCGTCAGCGTCACCGACGGTTGCTGCCGATTACGTGGATGCCATCGTGGCCCACTGCGAGGGCCTCGCGGTATTCCCGCACCGAGGGACGATGCGCGACGACATCCGCCCCGGGCTCCGCACAAGCAGCTACAAGAAGCGTACGGTCATCGCGACCTTCGTCGATGACGAGGCGCGGCAGCTCACCGTCCTCGGTGTCTTCTACGGTGGGCAGGACTATGACAGCCTTTTGAGCGCATTCGACAACGGCTGAGCCTCTTGCCTCAGAGGCCCGGTCGAACGTACTCGTCTGCCGCGTTCAGAGGTGTCTATCCGTAGTGGTATCGACAGGCGGCGATGCGGACTTCATCGCCTGCGATCTTGTAGACGAGGCGATGTTCGTCGGTGATCCTACGGGACCAGTAGTCGGCAAAGTCGTGCTTGAGTGCTTCGGGTTTGCCGATGCCCTGGTTGCCATTGCGCTGTATGTCGACGAGGAGGGTATTGGTCCTCTTCAGTACTTTTCGGTCCTGCGCCTGCCACCAGAGGTAGTCGTCCCATGCGTTCTCGTCCCAGACGAGCAGCACGTCAGTCGGTCTCAGCCAGCTCGTGGGGTTGGCCGCGACCCGCTTCGAGTCGCTCCATTGAGTCGAGCAGGCGACGGGCGTTGGCGGGGGAGCGCATCAGGTACGCGGTCTCTCGGAGGGATTCGTAGTCTTCCAGTGAGACGATCACGACGGATTCATGGCCGGCACGCGTGATCACGATTTCCTCGCGGTCGTTGACGACGCTGTCGAGGACTTCGGCGTAGCGGGCTCGGGACTCGGTATAGCTCATGGTCTTCATGATGACCTCCTGTACAGAAAACTGTACGGCGCATTCGTCACGACGCAAGCGGTACGGCAACCGAACATACTCTCTTGCTGCGCAGTGGGCACGACCGGCCAGAGTGCATCCTGACCTGGATGCCCAGCTCGGTTCCTGAGCCCGCACCGGAGACGGG
>JAAYXN010000180.1 GCA_012515885.1 Rhodococcus sp. (in: high G+C Gram-positive bacteria) | reverse complement strand
GCCGATGCGGTCTGCGATGCGTCCGGCGATCCATGCACCGAGTGCTGCGCCGAGGAGGGCGAGGGAGACGGTGAGGCCGATGGCGGCGGCGCCGACGTCGAACTTTTCGCGGATTGCACCGACGGCACCGTTGATGACGGCGGTGTCGTAGCCGAACATGAAGCCGCCGAGGGCGGCGCCTACGGCGATGAGAACTGCGTGTGCGACATCGGAGTTGGGTGCTTGCGGCGTACTGCCGCCCTGGTTATGGGCCATGCGTGCACTCCCACGCCGTAGTCGACGGGTTGTCGACATCCTGTGTCGGACGCTACGCCGCTCGCATTCTTTTCGGGATCAGTTTCGGTTGAACGTTTCAGTTTCGCTGCGTGTCATCTGGCGTTTCCGCAGACCTGAGCGCGCACGCCGCTGGCATGAGGCGTTGCTGCGAACGTTTCATGTTCTGTTGCCGCCAAATTTGGCAGGAACTCAACATGAAACATTCGCAGCAACGGGTGTGGGCGCTGATCGCTGTGCGACGGTGGGAGGCAGAGGGCGACGGCGTCAAGCGGGTATTTCAAAGAATTTTGAAAACGCTCATTCTGGGCGAACGTTCAACGATTGTCGACGCCCATCCTGGCCCTGGAACTGCGGAAACAGCCGCCGAGGCAGATCTGAATTCCGCGAAAAGTTATCCACAGGCACCCTGATTTTCGCGGGGTACGCCACCTTGGGTGTGCCACGATCAGAGCATGAATTGGGGGCATTCACACCAGATCATTACGCGCAGAAACGCGCTCGCTCGCGGCTATTCCGATGACGAGCTGTACCGCGCTAAACACCGGGGCGAAATCGTGTCCATCGGATGCGGCGCCTACGTCGACTGGGCAGATTACCGGCAGCTCGATACTGCTGCCCGGCACCGTCTGGCAATCAATGTCGCGGCACAGCGCACCGGAAATGGTGCAGTCGTCAGTCACACGTCAGCAGCGATCCTGCATGGCCTCGATACGTGGCGCCTCGACATCAACAAAGTCGATATGACCCTGCGTAACCGTGTCGGAGGCACAACAACCGGGTCGCGCCGACTACATAGTGGGCCGCTCGACGACGAGGACATCTCCGTCGTCGACGGCATCGCAGTCACATCCGGCACGCGCACAGTAGTGGACATCGCATGTACCAACGGATTCGAGGAGGCGGTCGTGGTGGGTGATCATGCTCTACGAACAGGTAAAACAACTTTCGAAAAGCTCGATGCGCTTCTTGGTCGGTCGCGACGACGCAGAGGCATCGTCGGTGCCCGTCGAGTCGCGGCCTTCCTCGATGCGCTCAGCGAAAGCGTTGGCGAATCACGCAGCAGGGTGCAGATCGTCGCCGTCGGGTTCCCTAAACCTGAACTGCAACAGCCCATCTACGACAATGCTGGAAACCTCATTGCCCGCGTCGACTTCCTCTGGCGTGACCTCAAAATCATTGGTGAATTTGATGGCCTGGGCAAATACTCCATGGTGGACGGCAAAACAGAGTACGAGGTGCTGCGTGCTGAAAAACGCCGCGAAGATCAACTTCGCGCGTTGGGGTACGTCGTCGTCCGTTGGACGTGGGCAGACCTAGAGAATCCGCAGCGCCTGCGGGCATTACTAGAACAGGCATTCCGCACCGCTACGGCGTTGAAACGTTCTTGAGAACGTTTCATGTTCAGTTGCCACCTAATTTGGCAGGAACTCAACATGAAACATTCGCAGCAACGGGGTGGGCAGGGCATCGACACCCCATGACGCCAAAAATGGCGGTGCGCCCCAGCCCTTCGGGCTGGGGCGCACCGCCATTTACGAGTTAGACGTTCGCGACGCCCTGCTCAAGGAAACGCTTGCCGTTGACGGCCTCGGAGACACCGGTGCGGTCCAGGTACGGGGTGATGCCGCCGTTCCAGAAACCGAAACCGCCACCGAGGAGCAGGCACAGGTCGATGTCTTCAGCGGCGGCTACGACGCCCTCTTCCAACATGATCCGGATTTCCTCAGCGAACGCGCTGCTGGTGCGCTCAAGGACCTCTTCAGCGGTGGACGGCTTGTCGCCCTGCGGCCACAGTGCAGCAACCTCAGGATCGACAACCTGGGAGCCGTCGGCGCCGTAGGTCCACACGCCTGGCTTCTTCGCCTCAACCAGTGCTTCCAGACCCGGTGACGGGGTGAAGCGGTCAGGGTAGGAGCCATGTAGCGTCTCGCCGGTGTGCAGTGCCACTGCTGGGCCAACGAGTGCGAGCAGCGTGAACGGTGACATCGGCATGCCGAGCGGTGCTACAGCGTTGTCGGCAACATCGAACGGAGTGCCTTCGTCGACCGCGGTCATCACGACGCCGAGGGCGCGGGTGATGAGGCGGTTGAACACGAAGCCGGCCTTGTCGGCGCACAGAACCGCAGACTTCTTCAGCGACTCGGCAGTAGCGAAAGCCGTTGCCAGGGTTGCGTCGTCGGTCTTCTCACCCTTGATGATCTCCAGCAAAGGCAGGACAGCGACCGGGTTGAAGAAGTGGAAGCCCACCACTCGCTCCGGGTGCTTGAGGTCAGAAGCCATCTCGGTGATCGACAGCGACGAAGTGTTGGTCGCGAGGATGGTCTCGTCCGAGATGTACTGCTCAAGCTCGGCGAACACCTTCTTCTTGATGTCCATGTTCTCGAAGACAGCTTCGATGACGAAGTCGGTCTTGGCGAACGCGGCCTTGTCGAGCGAACCGGAGACGAGAGCCTTCAGGCGGTTGGCGGCGTCGGGGGAGAGACGGCCCTTGCCCTGAAGCTTGTCGATCTCGGCGTGGACGTAGCCGACACCCTTGTCGATGCGCTCCTGGTCGATGTCGGTGAGGATGACCGGCACCTTGAGCTGACGCACGAACAGCAGTGCGAGCTGGCTAGCCATGAGGCCAGCACCGACGATGCCGACGCCCGTGATCTTGCGGGCGAGGGACTTGTCGGGGGCGCCAGCGGGACGCTTCGCACGCTTGTTGACGAGGTCGAACGCGTAGAGGCCGGCGCGCAGTTCGTCGCTCATGAGGAGGTCAGCGAGTGCCTCGTCCTCAGCGGCGAAACCAGCATCGAGTGACGCGGAGTCGTTGATGTCGGTGGTGCGGGCAAGCTCAAGCAGTTCGACGGCGCGAACAGCGGCGGGGGAGAAGCCGCGCGTCTTGCCTTCAACCACAGCCTTGGCGCGGGCGATCGCGTCGTCCCACTCCTTGCCGCGGTCGATTTCGGGACGCTCGACGGTGACCTCACCCTTGATGACCTGGGCAGCCCACAGCAGGGACTGCTCAAGGAAATCGGCGGAGCCGAACAGCTTGTCGAAGACACCCAGGTCGGTAGCGGCGGGAGCCTTGAGCATGCGGTTCTGGTTGAGGGCGTTCTCCACGATCAACGTGACAGCCTTGGAGGGGCCGACGAGGTTCGGGAGCAGCTGCGTGCCACCCCAGCCGGGGATGAGGCCGAGGAAGACCTCGGGCAGACCGAGGGCTGCGACGTTGTCGGCAACGGTGCGGTAGTGGCTGTGCAGCGCTACCTCAAGGCCGCCGCCGAGGGCGACACCGTTGACGAATGCGAACGTCGGGATCTTCGATTCACGCAGGCGACGGAACGTGTCGTGGCCCTGCTTGCCGAGGTCGACGCCCTGCTCACGGTTGGTGATGGACGGAACGCCCTTGAGGTCTGCACCCGCGGCGAAGATGAACGGCTTGCCGGTGACGGCAATCGCAACCGGGTTGGCGGCGAAAGCTTCGTCGAGCGCGGCGTTCAGTGCGGTCAGGCCCTGTGGGCCGAACGATGACGGCTTGGTGTGGTCGAAGCCGTTGTCGAGGGTGATGAGGGCAATCTGGCCGTCGAGTCCGGGCACCGACACCAGCTTGGTGTACGCGTGGGTGACGACCTCGTCGGCGAATGTGTTCGCGTTGTCCGACATGAGTTACTTCACTCCCGCTTCGTAGTCCTTGTGGTTCGGGTTTTCCCAGATAACGGTGCCGCCCATGCCGAGGCCGATGCACATGGTGGTCAGGCCGTAGCGCACGTCGGGGTTGAGTGCGAACTGACGCGAGAGCTGCGTCATGAGGCGCACACCGGACGAGGCGAGTGGGTGGCCGCACGCGATGGCGCCGCCCCACTGGTTGACGCGTGGGTCGTCGTCGGCGATGCCGTAGTGCTCAAGGAACGCGAGGACCTGGACGGCGAAGGCTTCGTTGATTTCGAAGAGGCCGATGTCGTCGATGGACAGGCCGGTGCGCTCAAGGAGACGCTCGGTGGCGGGGACGGGACCGATGCCCATGACGGCGGGGTCAACGCCGCGGAAGGCGAAGCCGACCATGCGCATGCCGATGGGCAGGCCCAGTTCGAGGGCGGTGTCTTCGCCGGCGAGGATGGCGGCGGTTGCGCCGTCGTTGAGGCCTGCTGCGTTACCTGCGGTGACGCGGCCTGCGGGACGGAACGGGGTCTTCAGACCTGCGAGGTCTTCGACGGTGGTGCCGGGACGAGGCGGCTCGTCTTCGGTGGCCAGGCCCCAACCTGCTGCGGAGCGGGTGGCGACAGGAACGAGGGTGTCGGCGATGTAACCGGCTTCCTTGGCTGCCTGGTACTTGTTCTGCGAAGCGACAGCGTAGGCGTCGGTGCGCTCTTTGGTGATGGTCGGGAACCGGTCGTGCAGGTTCTCGGCGGTGTTACCCATGACCAGTGCGCTGGGGTCGACGAGCTTGTCGGCGAGGAAGCGCGGGTTGGGGTCGGCGCCTTCACCCATAGGGTGGTGGCCCATGTGTTCGACGCCACCGGCGATGACGACGTCGTACTGGCCGTAGCCGATGCCGGACGCGGTGGTGGTGACGGCGGTCATGGCGCCGGCACACATGCGGTCGATGGCGTAGCCGGGAACGCTCTCAGGAAGACCAGCGAGGATCGCGGAGGTGCGGCCGATGGTGAGGCCCTGGTCGCCGGTCTGGGTGGTGGCGGCGATGGCGACTTCGTCGATCTTGGCGGGATCGAGCTGCGGGTTGCGGCGCAGAAGTTCACGGATTGCCTTG
>JAAYXN010000179.1 GCA_012515885.1 Rhodococcus sp. (in: high G+C Gram-positive bacteria) | reverse complement strand
CGATCGACGGCATGATGGAGACCTTCCTGACTGTCCTCGCCGAGTTCGGTGCGTACCCCGCCGTCATCGAAAACGAACTGGACCGCTACCTACCGTTCCTCGCCACCACCAAGGTGCTGATGGCTGCGGTGCGTGCCGGTGTTGGCCGCGAAACCGCGCACGAAGCCATCAAGGAAAACGCCGTCGCTGTCGCCCTCGCAATGCGCGAAGACGGACGCGAACCCGACCTGCTGGATCGTCTCGCTGCCGACGAGCGGCTCCCGCTTGACCGTGCACAGCTCGATGATCTGATCGCCGATAAATCGGCCTTCGTTGGTGCTGCAGAAGCGCAGGTTGCCTCCGTGGTTGCGGCCGTGCAAAAACTGGTCGACGCCAACCCCGAGGCCGCGGCCTACACGCCGTCGCCGATCCTATGATCTGCATTTTCTGCGCGATCGTCGCGCGTGATGCAGAGTCGAGCATCGTCTACGAAGACGACGCTGTCCTCGCGTTCATGGACATTCGGCCGATCACGCGCGGGCACCTGCTTGTCATCCCGAAGCGCCATGCCGAAGGGCTCGCAGAACTCGACCCTGCTGACGGCGGCGCGATGTATCGGGCTGCACGCACGATCGGTGCCGCCCTACGCACCACGAGTGATGTGGACGGGATCAACCTGCTGCAAGCCGACGGCGCTGATGCCGGGCAGGAAGTGTTTCATGCACACCTGCACGTCATCCCGCGCCGCCGCGGCGACGGCATCGGCCTGAGCGGTGCGAGCCCCACCATGCCGCCGCGCGCCGTCCTCGACGACGCGGCAGCTGCGGTCCGCGCACTTCTCTGACCACGTCGTATCGTCTTTCCGGCCGCGCCGAATCACCATCGATCTTGCGCACGTGAGGGCGAGATCGCGGGGTGTGAGGTGCAGGCGCGGCCGGGGCGATAGGGTGGAATATCGTGCGCCCTTCAATCGATAGTTACGCCCATCTCGCCGGTGGCAAGGTCCGTGACCTCTACACCATTGATGACGAACATTTGCTGCTCGTCGCCAGCGACCGGATCTCGGCGTACGACCACGTGCTGGAAACCCCGATCCCCGATAAGGGCCGGGTTCTTACGGCAATGAGCGTGCACTTCTTCAACGTCCTCGGCGGCAACAACCACCTCGCCGGCGAGCCTGACGACCCGCGCATCCCGGAAGAAGTTCTCGGCCGCGCCCTTGTCGTCCGCTCCCTGGACATGCTGCCCGTCGAGTGCGTGGCGCGCGGCTTCCTCACCGGATCTGGCCTGGCTGACTACCAGCGCACCGGTGCGGTCTGCGGCAACGAACTGCCTGAGGGATTGGTCGAGGCCAGCCAGTTGCCCGACCCGATCTTCACCCCCGCTACCAAAGCGGCGATCGGCGATCACGACGAGAACATCACCTTTGACCAGGTGATCGAAACGGTCGGCCGCGATCTCGCGGTGAAGCTGCGCGAAGACACACTCGACATTTACAGCCGCGCCGCGATCTATGCGTCCGAACGCGGCATCATCTTGGCCGACACCAAACTGGAGTTCGGTCTCGACGCCGCAGGCAACCTGGTCCTCGCTGACGAGGTGCTCACTCCCGACTCGTCGCGCTACTGGCCGCTTGAGGGATACGCGGCTGGCAAGGTGCAGCCCAGCTTCGATAAGCAGTTTGTGCGCAACTGGCTCACCAGTAAGGAATCGGGCTGGGACAAGGCGTCGGATACACCTCCGCCGCCACTGCCTCCGGAGATTGTTGAGGCCACCCGCACGCGCTACATCGAAGCGTATGAGCGCATTTCCGGGCTGTCTTTTGACGACTGGATCGGGTGAACCCAGTGACATCGACACCTCCGATCGCGAAGAAAGTTCCGGCGCCGCGCGAACATCACGGCCACGTATTCGTCGACGAATACGAGTGGCTGCGCGATAAAGAAGACCCCGAGGTGATTGCCTACCTTGAGGCCGAGAACGCGTACACCGACGAGCAGACGAAGCATCTGAAACCTTTGCAGGAGAAGATCTTCGGAGAAATCAAGTCGCGCACTCAAGAAACTGATATGTCTGTGCCCACCCGGCTAGGACAGTGGTGGTACTACGCACGCACCATCGAAGGTCAGCAATACATCGTCCAATGCCGTTGCCCCATCGCTGATTCCGATGATTGGACACCACCCGACGTCGCGTCAGGGTCGGAAGTTCCCGGTGAGCAGATTCTTCTTGACGGCAATGTGGAAGCGCAAGGCCACGAGTTCTTCTCAATGGGTGCGTTTTCAATCAGCGAAGACGGAACCCTGCTGGCCTACTCGGTCGACGTCGTCGGCGACGAGCGCTACACGATGCGGTTCAAAAACCTCGACACCGGCGACATGCTGGCCGACGAGATTCCCGGCACCGCGCCGGGAGCGACCTGGGCGATCGATCACCAGCACATCTTCTACCTGACTGTCGACGAGTCCTGGCGTCCAGACACTGTCTGGCGGCACCGACTGGGCACCCCGACTGAGCAGGACGTCAAGGTATTCCACGAACCTGATGAGCGGTTCTGGGTGTCGGTCGGCGCGACGCGCAGCGAAAAGTATCTGATGATTTGGGTCGGCTCCAAGATCACCAGCGAGGTCCGCGCACTCGAATCAGCTGATCCAGAAGGCGAATTCCGAGTCGTCCTGCCACGTCGCGATGGCGTCGAATACAGCGTGGAACACGCGGTGGTCGCGGGGGAGGACCGCTTCCTCATCCTGCACAACGGCGACACCCCAGACGGCAAGGCGGAGAACTTCCTGCTTGCCGACGCGCCCGTTGATGACCCAACTAATTTGCGTGTGCTCATCGACCATCGTCACGACGTGCGCCTGGAAGACGTCGACGCTTTCGCGGACCACCTGGTGCTCAGCTACCGCCGTGAAGCCCTGACCCGGTTGTCGATCTGGAAACTCACCGACGTCGGTTACAGCGGCGCCAGCGAAATCGAGTTCGACGAAGAACTATTCAGTGTTGGGCTCGGCCCCAATCCGGAGTGGACGCAGCCGATGCTGCGGATCGTCTTCACCTCGTTCATCACTCCCGCGCAGGTCTACGACTTTGATCTAGAAACCGGAAACCTGTTGCTGCGCAAAGCGCAGCCGGTCCTGGGTGAGTTCGACCCAGCCGACTACGAACAGAAACGTGACTGGGCGCTCGCCGAGGACGGCACCCGCGTCCCGCTGTCGATCGTGCGTAAGCGCGGAGTCAGCGACGGGCCAGCGCCGACGTTGCTGTACGGGTACGGGTCCTATGAGGCCAGCATGGATCCGGCGTTCTCCGTCGCGCGGCTATCACTGCTCGATCGCGGCGTCGTATTCGTGGTCGCGCACGTGCGCGGCGGCGGTGAAATGGGCCGTCACTGGTACGAGAACGGCAAGACGCTTACGAAGAAGAACACGTTCACCGACTTCGTCGCGTCCGCGAAGCACCTGATCGATACCGGGCTGACCCAGCCGCAGATGCTCGTCGCAGACGGCGGCAGCGCAGGTGGATTGCTCATGGGCGCGGTCGCCAACCTCGCCCCCGAACTGTTCACGGGCATCCTCGCCAACGTGCCGTTCGTGGACCCGTTGACGTCGATCCTCGACCCGTCGCTGCCGCTCACGGTGATTGAGTGGGACGAGTGGGGCAACCCGCTCGAAGACCCGGAAGTCTACGAATACATGCGTTCGTACTCGCCGTACGAAAACATCGAAGCCAAGGACTATCCGTCGATTCTTGCGATCACCTCAATCAACGACACCCGTGTGCTCTACGTCGAACCAGCGAAATGGGTCGCGAAGCTGCGTGCCACCAAGACCGGTGACGCGCCGCTACTCCTCAAAACTGAGATGAGTGCGGGCCACGGCGGAGTCAGTGGGCGCTACGAGAAGTGGAAAGAAATCGGATTCGAGTACGCCTGGATTCTCGACACATTGGGGCTCAGTAAGGCCTGAACTGGCACTGCGCCAGGACTGGCTGGACCCGGTTACCTTGTACCTATGACGACTGAACTTCAGAACATCGGTATCAACACCCTGGGCGGGGTGCCCACCTCGCTCGCCGACTACGACGGCCGCGCCGTCCTGCTGGTCAATGTGGCCTCCAAGTGTGGCCTCACCCCGCAGTACAGCGCGCTTGAGAAGCTCGCCAGCGACTACGCGCAGCGTGGTCTGACTGTCATTGGTGTTCCGTGCAATCAGTTCATGGGGCAGGAGCCGGGCACTGCCGACGAAATCCAGACGTTCTGTTCCATGACGTACGGCGTCACTTTCCCGCTCATGGAGAAGGTTGACGTCAAGGGCGAGAACCAGCATCCGCTGTTCGCGGAGCTGGTCAAGGCTAAGGACTCGGACGGCGAGGCGGGCGATATTCAGTGGAACTTCGAGAAGTTCCTCATCGCACCCGACGGCACGGTGGTCAACCGTTTCCGTCCCCGCACCGAGCCCGACGCACCCGAGGTTGTTGACGCAATCGAGGCTGTGCTGCCGAATCGAGACTGAGCTGTCAGGTTCCGGCCACATCAGCGTCGAATAGCGTTCATTCTGCGCGGTCATGCTTACGGGCATGACCGCGCAGTTGATCGTGTCGGTGTCAGGCATCAGGAACGACGTGCTTGAGCACGCCCAGTCGTTTGCTGACGACATGGATGCCCGCGGCGTCAACCTGTCTTTACTGGTGGCGCCGCGTCTGAAAGATAAATATCGCTTGGTGCGCGACGAAAGCACTCAGGACTGGCTGCGCAAGCGCCGCACCAGTGGAGACGCGATTGTGCTGCACGGCTACGACCAGGCCGCCACAAAGCGCCGTCGCGCCGAGTTCTCGCACCTACCCGAACACGAAGCGCGGCTGCGGCTGCTGGCAGCGGATCGGGTTCTTGAACAGGTAGGGCTGCGCACCCGGCTGTTTGCTCCGCCGCGCTGGTTGGCCTCTCAAGGCGCCGTGGCGGCCCTGCCCGGTGTCGGATTTCGAATGCTGCTGCTGAACAACGAAATTCGCGACCTCGACCGTGACATCAGTTCCAGGTCCAGGGTTTTGGGTATCGGAGACGGATCTCCTGCGGAACCGTGGTGGTGTCGTGGTCTGGTGTTGGGGGCAGGGCGCGTCGCTCGCCGCGGCGGCACCGTACGCCTGTCGGTGACGGCAAAACAATTGGGCCGCTCAGCACCTCGCCAAGCCTTACTTGACGCTGTTGATCTGTGCTTGCATCACGAAGCAACACCGACGATTTATCGCTGGGAACGACGATTGGGTGCTGCGGTGGCTTAGCTGCCCGAACTTAGAGCGCTAACGCAGTCCGAAGAAGTGGGTGTGATGCGCTGACATCGACGGCGCCGTCGTGTCCTCGCTGCCACTAGAACCTTTGGCGGTAAGCGAGACCCGCGCAATGAGCGCGAGCGGGGCTACGAGAAGCAAAGCGAGCATTGCAATATTGATGTTCATTGTGCCTCCTGCCTTAGTCGGGTACGTGAAGTA
This sequence comes from Rhodococcus sp. (in: high G+C Gram-positive bacteria), assembly GCA_012515885.1. Lineage (GTDB taxonomy): Bacteria > Actinomycetota > Actinomycetes > Mycobacteriales > Mycobacteriaceae > Rhodococcus_F. The sequence continues at coordinate 2,069 of JAAYXN010000179.1, read as the reverse complement.
CCGTCCATACCCGAAGGGTAGTGATTCCAATCACTTTCGTCGAAAAGTACAGGTAAAGCGCGGTGTAGTGGCGCACCGACACGGCTTTCCGAAATGTGCAACCGGGCAAAATGGAGTTTTCGGACTAGATGCGCGGTATTGGAGTGGCAAGTAGGACGCACGTGCTAGCTGAGGCGCAAAGTTCTGCTGTGGGGTTGTCGCGACTGGTGATGAGCAGATATCGCCAGGCAGGTAAACTAGGCGGCGCCCGGTACTCGGGTCAGCTGCAGCACAACTATCGAGGAGCATTCGCGTGGCCCGTGTCGTCGTGGAAGTCATGCCCAAAGACGAGATCTTGGACCCGCAGGGGCAGGCAATTGCCGGTGCCCTTCCGCGGCTCGGATTCAACGGAATCACCGATGTTCGTCAGGGAAAACGCTTTGAGCTGGAAGTTGACGGCAGCGTCGACGACGCTCAGCTTGAGCAGATCGCGGAAGCGCTGCTCGCCAACACCGTGATCGAGAACTGGACGGTTAGGCGCGTCGAAGCATGAGCGCACGCGTAGGAGTCATCACCTTCCCCGGCACGCTCGACGACGTTGACGCAGCTCGGGCCGTGCGTTTGGCCGGTGGCGAGGCAGTCAGTCTGTGGCACGGCGACGCCGACCTCAAGAACGTTGACGCGGTCATCGTCCCCGGCGGCTTCTCGTACGGCGATTACCTGCGTGCAGGCGCTATCGCCCGCTTCGCGCCCGTCATGGGCAAGGTCATTGAAGCTGCTGGTAAGGGCATGCCCGTCCTTGGTATCTGCAACGGGTTCCAGGTGCTGTGCGAGGCAGGTCTGCTGCCCGGCGCGCTGACCCGCAACGAAAAGCTGCACTTCATCTGCCGCGACCAGTGGCTCAAGGTTGAATCCACCTCGACAGCATGGACCAGCCGTTACGAGGCTGGCGCCGAGATCCTGATCCCCCTGAAATCAGGTGAAGGCCGCTACCAGGCATCCGAGGCTGTCCTCGACGAACTTGAAGGCGAAGGCCGCGTCGTGTTCCGCTACGCGGGCGACAACCCCAACGGTTCGCAGCGTTCCATCGCCGGAATTTCGTCCGCGAACGGCCGAATCGTCGGCCTCATGCCGCACCCGGAGCACTCCACGGAAGCTCTCACCGGCCCCAGCGATGACGGTCTCGGCATGTTCTATTCGGTACTGGAAAGCGTCGTAACTGCATAACTGCTTCTAGTCGTGCCCCGTACAGCTATTTAGTTGTGCGGGGCACTGCTCTACCGTCGCGATAATTGCGCGCAGCGCCGTCAGCTCGGTATCGAGCGCCTCGCCGCCCTTCGCAGTAATGGTGATCCACGTACGTAGACGGCCAGGGCCCATACGTTCGGATGTTGCTAGCCCAGCTTCGATGAGTACCTTGAGATGACGATTGAGGTTGCCGTCGGTGAGATTGAGTCGATCCCGCAGCCCACAAAACTCCAGCGGTTCGCCGGATCTGAGTAGGGTCAGAATGCCCAGTCGGCTGCGCTGATGCACGACGTCGTTGAGGCCGAGCGCTGGGTGGGGCGAGATCGGGCTGGAGTCTTTCACGAGTCGCCTTCCGGGTCACATCTATGGCTGGACGGTCAGCGCAGGCGCACAGTACAAACAGTGCGCGTGCAAGGTGGCGTCGCGAACCGGGGGCCCGAACCCCTCCATCGGGCCCCCGGGTCGTCGCCGTGAGGTCGACCCCAGACCGTCATCCAGGGGCCGCGCTGTGTGACGTCCAATCAGGATCGGAACCTGGTTGTTGTCACGAGAAGTACTTTGGTCGACAGCGGCGGTGCGCGCGCGAGTAGTACTACCCAACTTCGATCGGTATTTACTCTGCGGGGAGGAATACCGGCCACCAGGTAGTTTTCCGAATTAACTGTGGTGCACAGGGTTTCGATGGAACCCGAACGTGTGGCGTGGCCGCAGCGAGGAGACGATGGGCCCCTTTCGTGGATACACGAATCTATCGGCGAGTGCGGACTTCTTGTTTCATAATCGAGAAACCGGGCCCATAAGTTGCATCGGTAACAATCTGTGCCGAATCCGAGGTGGCTTTG
>JAAYXN010000178.1 GCA_012515885.1 Rhodococcus sp. (in: high G+C Gram-positive bacteria) | reverse complement strand
GTATGCTGCGAGGTGACGCTGCGCGAACTCACGCCCGCCACATCCTCGACGTAGTAGATGCGCGTGGTGGTGACAATCCAGGCGTTGACCGTTGTGCCGGTGCCGAGGTAAAGCGGCGAATACGGGTCGGTTACGGCGTCGAGCACCGTCCCATCAAGCGACAAATCCACGATGGCATAGCCCGGCCCGCCCGCGCCAGACGTTTGCAAAAACGTACTGGTCACGCTCAACTCGCCCGATTTGTGAATGAGGAACAGGCGGTTAACCCCCGGCCTCAGGTCATAGTCACTCGTGGGCGGCGGCGTTGGGTCGGGCGGCGTCCACGGTGGCACATCACCGTAATCGTTGCTGGGCGGGTAGTACGTCGCAGCGGGCAGCCCGTACACCTCGCGCTCGGCTTGCACGGACACCGTCTGCGTCCCGCGCTCGGCATCGTGCGTGATGGTCACCTGCGCGGGGAGCACCCGCTGCGCGCTGTACACGCGCCCGCGCTGGCCTGCTGTGGCGGTGCTGGTGGTCAGCGTCAACCACGTCATGTAGGCGGGCTGGATCGCGAAGTCGTCGGGCGACGTGAGCACAAACTCAATCCCCGACGTTGGCGTGTTGGCGCGTGCGTAGGCGTGGCCCAGCCGCGCGTTAAACTCCGCCTGCGTGGTCGTCAGTTGTTCACCCGTCTGCGCGGTAGCGGTGCCCTGCGACGGCGCTTGTCCTGGTGCGACGGCGAACACCACGTCGATTTGCGGCACCACATCGGCGTCCTGCGACTTGGCGACGACCGCCTCGCCCCAATTCCAGTTTTGGCGCGGGAACGGCGTCTCAGTGATGCGCAGCTCGGAGATGTCCGCATCGGTGAGCGCCTTCTGCACGGTCGTCGTGCGCGCGACCGGCGTGCTGCCGCCCACGTTATCCAGGAGTTGTGGGTCGGGCTTGACGTGCAGCCGCCCCCACTGGTCGCAGGTCAGGCGGTGCGCCACGGCGCGCGCGAAGTAGTCGATCATCTCGTAGAGCGTCGTGCCCTGCGACGCCAGCGATGGAAACGGGTAATGGTCATAGCCCGCGCCGGTCCAATGAAAGTCTGTGAGATCCGCCGCGTTAGAGTAGCCCTGAATCAGTCGCGCAATCGCGTAATCGATATTCGCGTTTCGCACCTCGTACCACGACGCCGGGGTTTCGTCTCGGTTGATGGTAATCGGATACCCCGGCTGTACTTGCAGCCAGCCGCCCAGGTCGCGGAATTCCATATAGGTATCATCAATATAGCCGCGCTCGCTCGCGCGCCCGTCTAGCTCGTCGGTGTAGTGCCAGCCCACGAATGCGATGTGCTCATGCCCCGTCAAGCCCGAAGGCGTCACCGGCGCGCCGTCTTCCGTCTGCCGCTTCCACAGCACGGCCATGCAGCCGTTCGGGTAGGTGGCTTCGGGGATGCTCTCGCTCACGCGCACGCGCAGCGTTTGCCCTTCGAGGCGGCGGGTGAGTTCGAGTTGATCGAACTTCGTGAGCGTGCCGTCCGGCTCCCCTGCGACGCACAGCACGCGCCGCACGCCCACCGCGCCCGTGCTGGCCGTCTCGTAGGCAGACACCCACCACGCGCCAATGGGCAGCGTGAAGGTAATCGCGTGCGAGTCCAGCGCGCCACCCGTGACCGTCGCTTCGGCGGGCAGCTCCCACAACCAGTCGGTGTACATCGCGTCTGCGTCGGGGTCGGTCATGTAGGTGTGAATCGCGTTGAACTCAAACGTCGCGAGTTCGGTGTCCGGGTCGAGATCGCGCTGTACTGCCGTGCCGCAATCGAGGTTGACGATAGGCGGGCTGGCGCTGTACGTCGCAAAGTCGCGGTCGTAGTCGAGATACTGCACGCCGTCAGTATCAATCCGTGGATTTTTGGTCCATGGCTTGTAGAGGTCGAGGACGGTGATATAGGCGTTGTCCAGCAAAATCGCCTCACCCTCACCCTTGCCTCGCGATACCCAGCCGATGTACAACGTATCCGCCGTGGCATCCTTGCGTACACGCGCGCGTCCGAGGTCATCCGCACCCGCCGATGTGCCAAAGCACACCAGCATCTCCGAGCGAATGTCGGTGTACGCACCGGTTGTCACGCCATCATACATGACGCTGGCGGCGTCGGCAGGAATCGTCGCCTGATTGACGCGCGCCGCAAAGACGACAGAAGGCTGCACGAGCAGCAGGCGGTAGGTGATGGCGGTGG
>JAAYXN010000177.1 GCA_012515885.1 Rhodococcus sp. (in: high G+C Gram-positive bacteria) | reverse complement strand
GATCGCTCGCCGTGACCGCGACGGATACCGCTGCCACCGCCCCTGACCGCACCTCTTTCGCGGACCGCGCGCTGCTGCGGCGTGCTGCGACAACACTCGGTTCTGTTGTCGCAGCCGTCGCGGTTTCCGCGTTCGTTGCGGGCGTGGGACTGTTCGCTTTCGGCCGGGTCAACTGGCCAGCGTTCAACTCGTCCAACGTCACGCAGGCGATTACGACGGTCGGCCAGGTCGCGGCGCTGATCGGTATCGCCGCGTCGGTGTGGCTGGTACGGGCGCATAAAGCTGCGCGTACCGCGCGAGTCTTGTCGTGGGCGTCCCTGTCGGGCCTGGTCACCGTCACTCTCGGTATGCCGCTAGCGGCGACAAAACTGTATCTGCACGGCATCTCCGTCGACCAAGAATTCCGCACCCAGTACCTCACTCGGCTCACTGATTCACCCGCCCTGCGGGACATGAATTACGCGGACCTCGCGCCCTACTATCCCGGCGGCTGGTTCTGGATTGGTGGACGCGTCGCCAACATCTTCGGCATGTCCGGGTGGGAAGCGTTCAAGCCGTATGCGATCGCCTCGCTGGCTGTCGCTGCCGTCATCGGCCTGGTGTTGTGGACGGAGCTGGTGCGCCATGACCTGGCGATTCTCGCGGCAACGGCTGTCACTGCTGTCACCCTCGCGTATGCCTCTCCGGAGGCGTACGGCGCGGTCGTCATCCTTATCGCTGTTCCCGGCCTAATCCTGGCGTGGGGTGCGCTGAACCGGACGGACTCGCGCAGCGGCTGGGGCGCGGCCGTAGGTACCGGCCTGATTCTGGGTTTCGCCGCCACCTTCTACACCCTCTACCTGGGGTGGGCTGCGTTCACGGTCACGCTTATGGCGCTGATTGTGGCCGGTCTCGGCGTGTACCGCACACGATCCTGGCGGGCAGTGCTCCAGCCCGCGCTGCGTCTGGTGGTCATTGCCGGAGTTTCCGGCCTGATTGCCCTGGTGGTGTGGGCGCCGTATCTGCTCGAGTCCCTGCGTAGCGGACTGTCCGGCTCGGGGGCCGCAGCGTCAGGCACCGCGACGCACTATCTGCCCGAATCCGGCGCGATCGTCCCACTGCCGATGATGCACTTTTCGCTCACCGGGGCGCTGTGCCTGTTGGGCACCGTGTGGCTGGTGGCGCGTGCGACGTCTTCGCAGCGTGCGCAAGCTCTGGGGATCGGTGTCGTCGCGATCTATCTGTGGTGCCTGCTGTCGATGGCGTACACCGCGGCGGGCGGCACCCTGCTGTCGTTCCGTCTGGAGCCGGTGCTGGTGGCGCTTCTCGCTGCCGCGGGCGTATTCGGGTTCGTGGAGTTTTCCCGCTGGATCATTCTCGCGACCAGCGAGAACCCGCGGGTCACCGCAGTGCTGATCGCGATTGGCGTCATCGGGGCGCTGTCCTTTGTCCAGGACATCCCCAGGCACCTGGCACCGGACATCACCGTCGCCTATACCGATACCGACGGAAATGGTGAACGCGCCGATCAACGCCCCGCAGGGTCGGCCTACTATTACGGCGACGTCGACGCGGCGCTGCAGGAAGCGTTCCCGCGGCCCCGCAACGAGACCATCGTCCTCACCGCTGATACCAGTTTCCTCAGCTACTACCCGTATCTCGGTTTCCAGGGCTTGACCTCGCACTATGCGAATCCGCTTGCTGATTTCAGTGGTCGCGCAGCCGCGATCGGTGAGTGGTCGAAACTTGAGAGCGCCGACGAATTGTTGGCGGCATGGGACGGTCTGCCGTGGCGGGCACCGGATGCGATCGTGTTCCGCAATTCCCCCGACGGCTACACGCTACGACTGGCAGAAGACGTGTACCCGAATGACCCGAATGTCCGGCGTTACACCGTCACCTTCGATGAAAGCCTCTTCGAAGATCCTCGCTTCGAAGTAGTTGAAACCGGTCCTTTCATCGTAGTTACCCGCCAGTGAACGATATTTCCCCACTTGCAGAGATGACTCACCGGAAGATTGCCCGATTGTGAGAATAACCAGCAGCCTGCTGGGGCCGCGGAGTTTAATCGAAGTGACAGATCATCAGCGTTTGACACGCCGATAGCTCGAAGAAAGAGACCCGCGCTACGAAACGCGGACTCCACGTATTAGCGGACAACGCTCCGGGTACGTAGCTCTTCGAACAAAACTTTAGCGGTAGGCAGGAGAGAACAATGGCGGATCCACACACTGCGGCAGTCAACATCGATGCAGCTGAGGAACCCGAATACCTCCTCGGCACCAATAGCGGGCACCTCACGATCAGCACGGGGCTGATCATCACTGCTGGCGTCATTCTCGGTGTGTTCGCCGGGTTGTGGACGATCCTGGCTGCAGCCGTCATCGTGGCTGCACTGTGGCTCCTCGGCCACGCCATCGTGCACCTCGTCCGCAACCGTCCACGGATTGCGCTGCCCACCCCTGCGGTGAGCCCCGCCAGCACCCGGCATACCCAGCTGCCCCACGCCGCCTGAACTGCCCGTTTAGCCTGAAATTTCGGTATTCGACCAGGTAGACGCACAGGTTACGCTCAGGCACCTTCAGTAAAATCAACACTTTGCGGTCCGCTTCGGCGGGCCGCACTGGTGTGAATACCACCCCGACCACGGTCGCCTCGATACACGACGACAACAGGTGCACGATCGTCGCTGGCAGCCGCGAGTCCCGAAACGTCCGGGCTCGACAGTCCCGAAAGGTACGGACAACGCGTGAATGACATCACCCTGGCTCACCAGGGCAGAACATCCACCGAGACAACGAGCGACACCGCCCCGTCCCAAGTCCGGCCTTCCCCCTCGACCCGACCCGCGCCCCGTCCCTCCCGGCTAGCGCAGCTACGGCAGTGGCGCCCGCACCCGGGCGATGTCACCGCCGTCGCGTTCTTTGTGGGTCTCGCGCTGTTCGTGCTGTACCGGCAGTGGCGCAACCTCGGCACCGGGTATCTGCTGCGCAGCGGCCAGGACCAAAACATGTGGGAATGGTTCTTCTCGGTGGCCGCGCATTCGGTGGTCAACCTGGAAAATCCGCTGGGCAGTGACCTGCAGAATTATCCGCTCGGCGTCAACCTCATGGGCAATACCGCGATGTTCGGGTTCAGCATCCCGTTCGCGCCCATCACTCTCGCTTTCGGGCCCACCGTGACGTTTACGTTGGCGCTGACCATTGGTCTCGCCGGTACCGCCATCGCCTGGTACTGGGTGCTTTCCCGCCATGTCGTCTCGTCGCGGTTCGCTGCGGCCGTCGGCGGTGTGGTCTGCGGTTTCGCTCCGGCGATGGTGTCCCACGCTAATGGCCACCCCAATTTTGTTGCCCTGTTTCTGCTGCCGTTCATTGCGCTCGGGATCATCCGGCTCGGTCGCGGCATCCGCCCGGTGCGCAGCGGCATCGTTCTGGGCCTGCTCATCGCCTACCAAATTTTCCTCGGCGAAGAACCCCTGCTTATTTATGCCCTGACGTTCGCGGTGTTCGGACTCGTCTACGCCGCCAGCCAGCCGAAAACCGCGTGGGCTGCGATACGACGCGCCCTGCCTGGTTTCGCGATCGCCGGACTCACCTCACTCGCGATCGCCGCGTTCCCCCTGTGGTGGCAGTTCTTCGGCCCCAACGCCTACAGCGCACTTGAGCATGGTCCGGTCGGCAACGATGTGCATTCGCTGACCAGCTTCCCCACCCAGTCACTCGCTGGCGCCTCCCCCGACATGTCGGGTCTGCGGATGAACGCCACCGAAGAGAACGCATTCTTTGGGTGGCCACTGCTGATTCTGCTGGCCGTGTCATCCCTGTGGTTGTGGCGTATGCCGCTCGCGCGCGCCGCCTCGGTTACCGCGCTCGTCATGGGCACCCTCTCTCTCGGCCGGACGTTGACGATCGGCGGCAACGACACCGGCATCCCGCTGCCGTGGGAGCTGCTGGCCGAGAAACCGCTCTTCGAGTCCGTGCTCGAATCCCGGTTCGCGATGGGCATGATCCCGGTGGCTGCGCTGATCCTCGCACTCGGCACCGACCGCGCCATCGCCTCATTCCGTGGCGGTTCACGCACCCCCGCACTGATCTGGTTCACCTTCCTCGCCGTCGCGCTCGTTCCCCTCGCGCCCACCCCGCTGCAGGTCGTCCCGCGCGCACAAGCACCCGCGTTCTTCGACGATCAGATGTGGCGCGACTACGTCAGCGACGGCTCGGTAGTGGCGGTGCCGCTCTCGTCACCACAAAACGCGCGGCTCCTGCACTGGCAAGCCGAACAGGACTTCGGGTTCAAAATCGCAGGCGGCTACTTCGTGGGCCCCGCCGGACCCGACGACATGGGCAAATACGGTCCCGAAGATCGCCCCACCGCGCTATTCCTACGGGAAGTGGAAAAGACCGGGCAGATCCCAGCCATCAACGACGCCGTCCTCGCTAACGCCCGCGCCGACCTTGAATTCTGGAACGCCGACGTCCTCGTCCTATCCAAAACCCGCAACGACCGTGTGCTCCGGCAAGCCGTCAACCAACTCGTCGGCTTCGACGGCGAACGTGTCGGCGGCACCTGGGTGTGGGACGTGCGGGGCCTGAAGTAGCGGCACCGCCGCAGCATCTGAGGTAGCGGCACCGCCGCAGCCACCCTCACATACGATCGTCTCGTGCCGCCTCACGCTACACAGCCCACAGTTGCGAAACCTCCCGCGTCCACACCCGGAGCTGTCCGCACCGCACGGTTGATTGCCGTCGTCACCGGAATCTTCGGATTCTTGGCGGCGCTGTCGATCCCGTTCCTGCCGGTCCAGCAAGATTCCGCGTCGATTTCGTGGCCGCAGTCGCAGGTGCCGGAATCGGTTAACGCACCCCTGGTGTCGTACACGCCGCTGGAGTTGCAGGCACACATCCCGTGCGCTTCCGTCGCGGCGCTGCCGGACGGCGGCACTCTCTTCGCGACGATGCCGAACGGCGCGGCCGACCGCTACGACAAGGCTCTCGCCGCCACCGTGAATGCCGATGGCGCGATTGACGTGACGCTGCGCGGCGGGGTGATCGCGGCAATCTCCGCAGACGAAGCGTCCGGCTGCGGCGATATTGCGATCTCAGTGACGCAGGAAGCCGCCACCGTCAGCGTCTCTGGGCTAGACCGCACCGACACCATCGTCGGCGACTTCCGGCCACGAATGGTCGGCCTGTACAGCGATCTCGATCAGGCCGTGCCCGGGCTTGCCGTCCACGTCGATCTCGATTCACGGTTCACGTCGTCGCCGACGCTACTGAAACTGCTCGCGATGATCGTGTGTGTGCTCGCGACGATTGTGTCGCTGGTAGCGCTGCATCGACTCGACGGCGCGGACCACCGTAAAGCACGACGATTCTTGCCTGCCCGCTGGTGGAAGTTCACCGGCGTCGACGTCGTCGTGGTTGGCACCCTCGCCCTGTGGCATGTTTTTGGCGCCAACACCTCCGATGACGGCTACCTCCTGAGCATGGCGCGGGTCTCGGAAGAGTCCGGGTACATGGCCAACTATTACCGCTGGTTCGGTGTCCCCGAGGCACCGTTCGGTTGGTACTACGAGGTGCTGGCTGCGTTCGCGAAAATCTCCACCGACAGCATGTGGATGCGTCTACCGACGCTGATCGCAGGCATCATCTGCTGGCTGGTCATCAGTCGGGAAGTGGTGCCGCGTCTCGGGGTCGCGGTGCGCAGAAACCGGGTTGCCCTGTGGACCGGTGGCCTGGTGTTCCTCGCGTTCTGGCTGCCGTTCGACAACGGTCTGCGCCCCGAACCGATCATCGCTCTCGGCGCCCTGCTCACGTGGTGCTCGATTGAACGCGCTATCGCGACCGGACGTATGCTCCCGGCTGCCGTCGCGGTGCTGATTGCCGCATTCTCCCTCGCCGCTGGTCCGTCCGGTTTGATCTGTGTCGCCGCTCTTGTCGCGGGCGCGCGGCCCGTCCTCAAAGCACTGGTTGCCCGTCGTAAAACGGTGGGCCTCACCGCGCAGATTGCTCCGCTATTGGCGGCAGGAACCGTGGTTCTTGTTGCCGTGTTCGCGGATCAGACGCTCGCGAGCGTCCTCGAATCCACCCGGGTCCGTAACCTCGTTGGACCCAGCCACGCTTGGTTCGAAGAAAAGTTGCGCTGGGAAGCGCTCATGTCGTTCACCCCGGACGGGTCGTTGGCGCGACGTTTCGGCGTCTTCATCATGATCCTGTGCGTGATCGTGTGCGTCATGCTGATCCTGCGTAAAGGCCGTATTCCCGGCACCGCGATCGGCCCGTCGCGTCGCATTCTCGGCATCGTGTTCACGGCGCTGCTGCTCATGATGCTCACCCCCACCAAGTGGACGCATCACTTCGGTGTGTACGCGGGGCTTGCGGGTTCGGTGGCGGTACTGGCGGCGGTCGGTGTGGGGGCGGCGAGTATCCGCTCGAAACGCAACCGAGCACTGTTCGCCGCAGGGGTGCTGTTTGTTCTGGCGTTGGCGTTCACCGGCACTAACGGCTGGTGGTATGTCTCAAGCTTCGGTATTCCATGGTTCGACAAGCCGCCGTCCATCGCCGGCTACAGCTTCTCCACGGCGCTGCTGATCCTCACCGGTCTCGCTCTTGTTCTTGCCGCGTGGTTCCACTTCCGGGAGCCATTCGAGAAGAAGCAGCCGTCGAAGAAACCCACACGGGCACGCGCCCTAGCTGTTTCGCCCCTGACGATCGCCGCGACTGCCGTCGTCCTCTTCGAGGTGGCGTCGATGGCCAAAGGTTTCGTGGCCCAATACCCGGCGTATTCGGTGGGCAAATCGAACCTCGATTCAATCACCGGAAGCTGCGCCCTCGCCGATGCTGTTCTCGTCGAAAGCGATCCGACGGCAGCCATCCTGCCGCTGCGAACCACGCCCGAAAATCTGGCTGGTGTGGGCGGTTTCGGTGCCAGTGACGGGGACGGTTTCAGTCCGGACGGTGTCGCCTTTGACCTCACCGCTGATACTGAGGAGCGGGCGACGGGGGCCGCGAATACCGTTGTTTCGGAAGAATCCACGGTCGACGGCACCAGTTCGGGTACCGGTGGCGGTTCCGAGTCCACTCAGGGAATTAACGGCAGCAGTGTTTCGCTGCCGTTCGGGCTTGACCGCTCGCAGGTTCCCGTCGTCGGTAGTTACGGCGCGCCGGGACCGGCGACCCTCACCACTGGCTGGTATGTGTTGCCGGAGCGTTCCGAGGATGCGCCGCTGTTGACGATTGCTGCCGCGGGCCGCATCCATTCGGTGGCCCGTGATGGTGTGGCTACTTATGGTGGCCGTTTGCAGGTCGAGTACGGCCGCACCGGCGCGAACGGTGATGTCGAGGTTCTCGGTGTTGTCGATCCGATCGATATTGGTCCGGCGCCGTCGTGGCGGAATCTGCGGGTTCCGCTTGATGCGTTGGGCGATGCCGATAGTGTCCGGCTGCTTGTTGCTGACTATGACGCGAATCCGGATCAGTGGCTAGCGGTGACTCCGCCGCGGGTGCCGTCGATGCAGACGTTGCAGGAGGTTGTTGGTTCGCAGGCTCCGGTGCTGCTCGACTGGGCGGTGGGCCTGGCGTTCCCGTGCCAGCGTCCGTTCGATCATCGCTACGGTGTCGCTGAAGTGCCCGAATACCGGATTTTGCCGGACCGGGTGGGTGCTGAGTCGACGAATGCCTGGCAGGACCGCTATGGCGGTGGCCCGCTTGGTTGGACGTCGCAGCTGCTTCTTGCCGATACGTATGCGACGTATCTCGACGGCGATTGGTATCGCGATTGGGGTTCGCTGGAACGCTATGTCCCCATTGATCCGTCAGCGGTGACCGCGGAGATCGATGTGGAGCAGGTCCGCCGCAGCGGCACCTGGAATCCCGGCCCCATCATGACGTACTAAGCGAAGGAAGGGGCGTAAACATTCGCGATGCGGATGTTTACGCCCCTTCTTGCTGTGTGGGGTCAGCTTTCGTCTAGGTCGCGGGCCTGCTTCACCGCCACCCGGATCATCGCCTCCACCCGAGTAACAAACCCTTTCGCATCCCCCGACACCACATTCTCGAAATCCTTCGGACCAATCACATAACGCCCATCACCAGCAACATCCACCCACCGCGTAGAAAACAACGCCTCCGGATGCTCATGCTGCGCACCAAGCCCCACCGACACACTGCCCATCCCCACAGCCCGCCCCACCACATCATCAAAACGTGGCGTCGACAACGACGGCCGCACCGAAACCGGCTCAAACAACGACGCCGAATAATCATGCTCGACGGCCACCGGCTCATTCAACGGCGCGAACGTCCGCTTACCGCCTGCATTAG
>JAAYXN010000176.1 GCA_012515885.1 Rhodococcus sp. (in: high G+C Gram-positive bacteria) | reverse complement strand
CGTGCGCTGGACGTGGGCGGACTTGGCGTCGCCAGCCGCGCTGAAAGCCAAAATTGAGGCGCGTTTGCCATCGCACGCGGCACTTCACGCAACTAACGTCATCCTAGCCGCGCACGCGTTATCCCCACCGCTGCGAAAACTTCCGGTGCGGCAGGGATAATACGTGCGCGATATGAGAGTCCGCGTTAGGTAGTGACGGCGATGGCTCGGCGTGCGGCCCACCGGCCCCGCCGGCTGGCGAACTTTACGGCTTCGGCACCAAGATGCGGAGGGCATCAGGGACGGCACTGACAGTGACGGGAAGATCGCTAGCGAACTCGCCGTCCGCATACGCGGTGATACCTGGGGACTCGACGCGCGCCGACTTCGCCCGATACGTATGGACGTCCGGCAAATTAACGTGCTTGCCCTTGAACACCGTCGGGAACAGGCGGATCAGCCGGAAACGTGGCCCAGCATCGACGACAGTCACATCGAGCAACCCGTCACTGCGATCGGCGTCAGGAGCAATCAGCATCCCACCCCCATAACTGCGGGTATTACCGAAAGCCACCAGAGTCAGGTCCTTCTCAATGACCGTCTCACCCGACGTGCTCGCCGGGTCGCCGTCCAACACAATCTTGAACGGCAGCGGCTTGAGGTTGAAGAATTCGGCGACGATCGCGAAGTTGTAGCGCATCCGCCCATGCGGCCACTTCATCCGATTCGTTCGGTCACTGACCAGCGAATCAAAGCCCGTCGCCATGACCGTCCCGAACCACTTTTCGGTGCCATCGGGACGCACAATACGACCCAAATCAACCGAGGTGCTCCAGCCGTCGACGACCACGTCGACAGCATCTTCGGGAGCTTCGACGGGAAGGTCGTATTCGCGGGCATGATCGTTGCCGGTACCTGCCGGGATAATCCCTAGCGGAATGCCGCTACCGGCAAGTGCTTGCAGCGCAATCGAAATGACGCCGTCGCCGCCAGTGACCACAAACGCATCAGGGTTGTGTTCAAGTGCTTTGCGGGAGAGTCGCAGCGCATCGTCAGCGTCGACCCCGACGATCTGAACGCACTTGACACCGCGCTTTTGAAAGTGGGCGATGGCGCGTTCAGCAGCGTGGGGCGCATTTCCGTGCCCAGCTGCCGGATTGGTTAAAACAACAACACTGCGGACTTCGTGGCGGCGGGACTTGGGTTCGGTCATGGAATCAGCTTGCCAGGGTTGAGAATTCCTGTCGGATCGACAGTGTCCTTCACGGCCCGCAAGATCGCGGTGCCGAGTTCACCGATCTCGGCGTTCATCCACGGTTTGTGGTCGCGTCCGACGGCGTGGTGGTGGGTGATAGTTGCCCCGACCGTCACCATGGCATCTGATGCCTTCTGCTTTGCTGCCCACCATTGTTGGGCGGTATCGCCGCGTTGACCTGCAACGACGGTGAAGTAGAGCGACGCACCTGTGGGATACACGTGGGAAATGTGGCACATCACCAGTGCCGGTGTGCCCGATTCTGCGAGCGAAGAGGTCAGTGCCTCGGTGACGGCAGCTTTGAGCGTGCCGATGTTGCTCCACGTCGTCGCTGTCTCCAATGTTTCGCACAGCGCGCCCGCGGTGAGCAGCGAATCACGCAGGTACGGGGCACCGAAACGGCCGTGTTCCCACAGCCGCGCCGGTTCTTCGCCGAGCGATGTCGCGCCATGGGCAAGCAGCACAGCGCGGGTTTCTTCGTGGCGGCTCAGGGCATGCTCGGCGGTGCCTTCGAACAGGGTGATGGCAAGGCAGCCGCCGGTGATCTGGTTGTCGCCGATCTTGTCGGTCGTGGCGAGGTTGATGCCGGTCTCAACCTCGTCGGAAAGGCGCATGACGGTGGGGCCGGAACCGGTTTGTTCGACGGCGCGCAGCGCGGCAGCGCCGGTCGCGAAGTCCGGGAAGGACCACGCTTCGTAGCGGGTGACCTCAGGTACCTGGTGTACCCGGAGGCGCACCTGGGTGATGATCCCGAACGTGCCTTCTGACCCGGAAAACAGCTCTACGAGGTCAGGGCCAGCGGCGGATGCGGGGGCTTTACCGACATCGAGTACACCGGCGGGAGTGATGACACGCATTCCGCGAATCATGTCGTCGAAACGCCCGTAACCGGCGGAATCTTGCCCGGAGGAGCGGGTGGCGGCGAAGCCGCCGATGGTGGCGTACTGGAAGCTTTGCGGGAAGTGGCCGAGGGAGAATCCGTGTTCGCCGAGGAGTGCTTCGGCGCGCGGGCCGGTGACTCCGGCGCCCAGGATCGCCTCACCGGAGACTTCGTCGAGCGACAGCAGGGTGTCGAAACGCCGCAGATCCACCGAGATGACCGCCTCGAACTGGCCGCGAACAGGATCAATACCGCCGACGACGCTGGTGCCGCCACCAAATGGGACTACCGCGATGCCTTCGCGTGCGGCGTAGTCCAGCAGTGCGGTGATTTCGTTTTCGGTGCCGGGGATGACGACGCCGTCGGGGGCGTCTTGGGCGTCGCGGGAGCGTCGACGCAGCAGGTCCAGTGTGGACTTGCCGCCGGCGCGGGGGAGGCGGTCGCCGTCCTCGGTGCTGACGTAGTCGTCGCCGACGATTGCGGCGAGCCCGGCGCGGTGCGCGTCGGTGAGGGTGGACGGACGGACCTTGACCTCGTCGAGGGTGAGGATATTGTTCTGATCAGCGGATACGCCCAACGCTTGCGCTAGTAGGCCGCGAATGCTGTCGGATAGAGGTTTTGCGGCCTCTGGATCTCCCCATGCATCCCATTTCATGGGTGGGAGCGGAAGCCGATGGGGGAGTGCATGCGAAGCCGTCATGAGTTACAGTATTACAGATGTTGTCAAATAGTAACGACGACCCGTCAATCGAGGAGCGCATCCTCGACGCGGCGGCGAGTTGCGCCATTGATTTCGGTGTTGAGCGTGTGACGCTGTCAGAAATCGCGCGCCGCGCTGGGGTGAGTCGGCCCACCATCTATCGCCGATGGGAAGACGCCAACTCGATCATCGTTGCTGCTTTGACCAGGGAAGTTGTGAGCACCATCATTCGGGTGGAGCCCCGAGGTGATCGTCGCGAAGACCTCGTTGATCGCATCATCCGCGTGGTTCGGCTGCTGCAAAACAGCGGATTTATTGACGCCCTGCTGGATTCCGGCGCGACCGTACTTATGACGTATGTGACTAAGCGGCTCGGCACCAGCCAGTACCAACTCATTGAGGCGGGTGCCGCCGAAATTAGGCGTCATCAACGGACCGGTGAGGTCCGTGAAGGTAACCCGCAGCAGCTGGCCACCATGGTCATGCTGATCGCACAGTCCGCGATTCAGTCTGCCCACATGGTTGAAAAAATCCTCGATATTGATTCGCTTGAACGTGAATTGGCCTACTCGCTGAACGGATACCTCAAACCATGACAACCTCACCGTCGTCACCGACGGCGCTCAACGGTGCTCGACGATCACGTGAACTTGCCGAGTTAGCTGACGGGCAGACTTCGGTGGACGTCGTCGTTATCGGCGGCGGCATTACGGGTGTGGGCATCGCTCTCGACGCTGCATCACGTGGGTTGAACACGGTGCTGGTGGAAGCACAGGATCTTGCGTTCGGTACCAGCCGGTGGAGTTCGAAATTGGTGCACGGCGGTCTGCGGTATTTGGCCAGCGGAAACGTCGGTATCGCACATCGAAGTGCAGTGGAACGCGGAATCCTCATGACCCGCACCGCGCCGCATTTGGTGCGGCCGTTGGCGCAGTTGGTGCCGTTGCTGCCGGGGATGGGACGTTTCGATCGGGCGCTGGTCCGGTTCGGTTTCCTCGCTGGTGGAGTGTTGCGGGTCGCGGCCCGTACGCCGCGTTCTGTGTTGCCGTCGGCTCGTCGCGTGGACGCGGCTACCGTGATTTCGCTGTCGCCGACGGTGCGTCGGGAAGGTCTTGATGGCGGTTACGTCAACTATGACGGTCAGTTGATTGATGACGCCCGGTTGGTGGTTGCGGTTGCTCGTACCGCGGCGGCGCAGGGCGCGAAGATTCTGACGCGTGTGCGCGCTTCGGATGCGACGGGGACGTCGGTGCACCTAACGGATGAGTTGACTGGCGACTCTTTCACTCTCGCGGCGAAGACGGTTATCAACGCGACCGGTGTGTGGGCGGGGGAGGTCGATGCCTCGATTGCGTTGCGGCCTAGCCGCGGTACTCACCTTGTCTTTGACGCTGAGACGTTCGGCAACCCCACTGCGGCGTTGACGGTGCCCATCCCGGGAACCACGAACCGGTTCGTGTTTGTGATGCCGGAGCAGTTGGGGCGCGTGTATCTCGGTTTGACCGATGAGGAGGCGCCCGGCCCCATCCCGGATGAACCTGAACCCAGTGAGTCGGAAATCGCGTTCCTTCTCGACACCATTAACACCGCGCTTGATGTTCAGGTGAGCCGCGCGGATGTGCGGGGCGCGTTCGCGGGTCTGCGGCCGTTGATTGATACCGGATCGGGTCACACTGCTGACGTTTCTCGCGATCATGCTGTGCTGGAAGCGCCGAACGGTCTGATCACCGTGGTCGGCGGCAAGCTCACCGAATACCGGTACATGGCGCAGGACACGCTCGATCAGGCGCTGCGGCTGCGCGGCATCTCTGCCCGCCCGTGCCGTACCCGGGACTTGCCGCTGGTTGGTGCGGACTCGCCTGCCGTCACGGACGGGTTGCCGCCGTCACTGATCGCCCGCTACGGCAGTGAAGCGCGCATCGTTTTCGAGTTGGCGACGTGTTCACGACCCGCAGACCAGGTGGCTGACGGCATCGACGTCACGCGCGCGGAGTTTGAGTTCGCGGTCACCCATGAGGGTGCGTTGAACAGCAGCGACATTATTGACCGACGGACGCGGATCGGGTTGGTTCCTGAGGACGCGGAGCGGGTGCAAGCTGTTGCTGCCGAGTTTGTTGACGGCTCCACCACACCGCAGCACCAGTCCCTACCGCCAGGGTGACGGCGCCGCCGATCAGTCCGGCGGGACTGTCCGGCACCAGAGCGTCGAGCAGCAACCACACACCGAAAACGAAGAACAGGACGGCCGCGCCTAAGCGGATCGTGAGTTCTGGCAGGTGCTTGCCGAGTACGGCGCCGACCACGATGGCGAGGGCGTCGGCGGCCACCATGCCGATGGTTGAGCCGATCCATACGCCGATGGCGTCGTGGTCGGTGGCGAGGGTGATGGTGGCGAGCATCGTCTTGTCGCCGAGTTCGGCGAGGATGAACGCGACGGTGACGGCGACAAACGCGGAGCGGGTGGCTACCTTTGCGCGGCTGGCTTCTTCGTCGTTGAGGGTGTCGCCGCGCAGCGTCCACAGACCGAAAAAGATGAACGCGATACCGCCGATGATGGCGATCAGCGTGGTGGGAAGCGCGACGCCCAGGACGTGCCCGAGAGCGACCGACAGTAGGTGCACCAGGCTGGTGGCGACGGCGATCGCGGAAATGACCACCCACCAGCGGTAGCGCAGCGCGAACGTCATGGCCATGAGCTGGGACTTATCGCCCAGTTCGGCGATAAAGATGACGGCGAAGCTGACCATTAAGGCAGCGAGCATGCGTTTCCTCCTCCCAGATGGTCGGAGGATGGGGTGAGATCGCCTCCGGACCAGGTGAACGCGAGGTGCGTTTACCGGCCGAAGGTCTCGCCCACCGAAGCGCTTAGTCGCGACTGTCGGTTTGCCGCGCCGGGCCCGATTGGCGGGCCAGTGTGTCGACATCGGCAATTGGGGGGCTACTCCCCTTCGATGCAATCCACGTTACGCATCGAATTGCGAATTCGCAACGGAGACAATAAGTTTGGAGATTCGAATCGAAAAGTTTCGGCTCCCCTAAAATGTTGAACGGTGTACCGGAACTGAAATGTTGGGGCGCGACGTCCGATTCTTAGAGTGGTCACATCGTGGTCTCAGTACCCCGTCACGGCGCTGCTTTAGCCTCACCACCCATGGCCTCCACTTTCGCCTCTGACCTGCCCGCTCGCCGCACGAGGATCGGCGGAACCTGGATACTTGTCGGTGCCCTGATTGCCGGTCTGGTTGCGGTCACCGCGGTGGCCCTCGCCGGTGCCGAATCGGCGCCGCAGCGCACCGTCGCACTCGTCAATCACGACGCGGGGTGGACGGTTGACGGCGAAAAACTTGAGGCAGGCCAGGCGCTCGCCGCCACGTTAGGCGCCGATAGCGAACTGGGTTGGACAGTGGTTTCCACCGGTGACGACGCCACCGCCACCGTGACGATCCCGGAAGACTTCAGCGAATCTGTCGCGTCACTGTGGGGGTCGACGCCGCGTCGCGCGGCACTCGACATCACGATGCATGTCGACGACCCGGCCGCTTCTGCCGAGCTGTCTTCGCTCCTGACCGCCCGCGTGGGAGCTGAAGGTATTGGAGCGTTGCTCGCGGACACCGCGACCGCACGCGCGAAGTTCCAGCAGGCCAGCTTCGCGGCCGGGCTCCTCAATGCGGGCACGCTTGCGGCATCGGAACAGGTCTCCGGATTGACCGGCACTGCCGACGAAATTTTGCCGCTGCTCGAAACAGCACGCTCCGGCGCCACCGAACTTCTCGACGTCTCACAGACCGTGTCCGGTGCAGTGACACAGGTCAGCGGGCCAGCAGAGGAGGCCGCGACCGGCTTAGACGCGCTGAACCTCACTCTCGGTGACGTGATGACGCGGGCGAACACCGCTGCCGACACTCTCGACCGGGTGAGCCCGGCACTGACCGTCGTCGATCCCGCAGCGGCGCAATCGCTGCAGAAAACCAGCGCTGATCTGCGCGCCGTCTCTACCCAGTTGGCGCAGTTGCCGACGATGCTCGGGGGAACGGTCAGTGAATCGGACGGGCTCGGTGACGTTGTGCGCGGCGCGATGACCACTGTTTCTGATGCGTCAGCACAGCTCAGTTCCGCGGCGCAGCAACTCGATGCCGGTATCGGCCCAATCGCCGATCAGGCGCCGGAAATGCTGGCCAACATCACCGAACAAATCACGACCGGGTTCGCACAGTTGAGCAGCCTGTCCGGTCAGGTCGCGAACGGATTGGGAGAGGGGATGGCGGAGCTGCCCGCGCGTTCAGCAGGCCAGCAAAGTGAACTGTCGGCGACGCTGTCCGCACCCGTCACGCTCACCGCGAGCAGTGCGGACACTTCCTTCGTCTCGGCTGTGACCCCGCAGCGGGTCATGTGGGTCCTCGCGGGCACCACGATTGCCCTCGCCATTGCCGTCGCCGTCTTGGCGCTGCGTCGTCCACGCGCCTGAGATACACAACGCCTGAGACACACAACGGCTGAGACACACAACGGTGCCTGCGAACGAATATGTTCGCAGGCGCCGCCGCGCGTAGAGCGAGATTTAGTTGTGCGTAGAGCGAGGTTTAGCCGAGGAGGCCGTTGCCTTGGGTGCGGGCACGGTCGAAGCGCTGACCGGCATCCTCCCAGTTCACGATGTTCCACCACGCCTTGACGTAGTCGCCCTTGACGTTCTGGTAGTCGAGGTAGAAGGCGTGCTCCCACATGTCGAGCATGACGACGGGGATGATCGCGGCAGAGATGTTGCCGTTCTGGTCGGTGAGCTGCTCGATGACCAGACGCTGACCGATCGTGTCGTAGCCGAGCAGAGCCCAACCCGAACCCTGCAGCGTCATCGCAACGGCGGTGAAGTGCGCACGGAACTTGTCGAACGAACCGAACTGGTCGTCGATTGCCGCTGCGAGCTCACCTTCCGGGTTGCCGCCACCGTTGGGGGACAGGTTCTGCCAGAAAATCGAGTGGTTGGTGTGGCCACCGAGGTGGAAGGCCAGCGCACGTGACAGGGCCGGAGCCTTGGTGTCGATGGAGCCGTCTTCACGAGCGGCAGCGAGGCCCTCAAGGGCTGCGTTCGCGCCAGCAACGTAGGCAGCGTGGTGCTTATCGTGGTGCAGCTCCATGATCTTGGCCGAGATGTGCGGCTCAAGAGCTGCGTAATCGTAGGGAAGTTCCGGAAGTTCGTAGACAGCCACAAGGGTCCCTTCTGTTTGAGCCGTTCGGCTCTATTTTCATGCAGTGTTGATGCACTCGCTTATGCATCCACCCAAGTACATTGGTACACCCTTCGCAACCGGTACCGGTGATCTGGGGCGTGCCGCAATTCGGCTCACAGGTTAACGAAACCTTAAGATCACTCGGTGTCCGCATTTATCCCGGTTACCAACTCGCGCGCCGAGGCGCCGCGAGTGGAACTGACGGGTGCGGATCTGCTGCGGTTCCTGGCCGTCATTGCGGTGCTGTACTCGCATATCTCCTTCTATGTGCTCGACGACATTGGCACCGGCTGGTGGGGCCTGGACCTCGTTCACGAAGTGTTCGTTGTGCACGGTGGGCTCAATCATCACCTGTCGTTTTTGGGTGTCGCGGTGTTCATGATGCTCACTGGGGCACTTATTACCCGTTCGGCGATTCGACAAACACCAGGCAAGTTTCTGTATCACCGGCTGGCCCGGATTATGCCGGCGTTTTGGGTGGCGATTTTGGCCGCGGTGTTGCTGGTCAAATTCGGTATCAACGGCATGTTCAGCGGCCACGACACGATCAGCAACAGTGAAGCGGCGCTCAGTTTCTTCTTCGGTGGCTTCTTCCTGAAACCGCAGGTCGTTGTGCTGGGTGTGACGTGGACGCTTGTCGTGCAGATCTCGTTCTATCTGCTGTGTATCGGTTTCCGTCCGGTGCTGCGGACCGCGCCGATCGCGATGCCGATTGCTGGTGCGGCGCTGTGTGCGCTGGTGCTGTTCTACAACCTGTACGTATCCCAGCCGTACACCGTGCCGATGCTGTCTCGGGTGGCTGCGACGCTGCCGGTGGTGTTCCTCGGCCAGGTCATTTATCTCGGTTTCGCAGGTCTCGCGGAGCGACGGTGGCTGGTGGTGGCGGGGCTCGCGCAGGTCGGTGTGATCGTTTTGGCCACCGACTACCGTGTGTTCTGGGCCGGTTCGCGGTACCTGTGGACGATCGCTGTCGTTGCGGCGGCAGTGGTCCTCATTGGTCGTTACCAGGGTCCGGCGACGCGGTGGGCGCTGGTGAAGTGGACGTCGCAGCGCAGCTTCGCGATCTACCTCATCCACACGCTGGTCCTGTACCGCGTGTACGAGAACACGGTGGGTTTTGTTGGCCCGACCGGCGCGGTCATCGCGTTCTTGTTGGTCACCGCCGTCGTCGCTGACGTGATGTATCGGTGGGTGGAAATCCCCGCTACTCGGTGGCTGTCGGCACGCGGTCCGGGGTCGCGAACCACAGAGAAGCCTCCAGCGCCCACTACCGCGCCGTCGCCGTCTCGGCGCGCTGATCGCCACGGCGGTCACACTCATGGAGCGCGCGTAGCATCGAGGCATGGGTTGGTACGACGAGCTTCTCGGGCGCGCAGCCGCTAAGTCCGCAATGGTCACGGCCGATCAGGCTCTGCCGGGCCGTGATCAGCCGATGCCGGTTCCTGAGCATCATTACGTCAACGGCCACAGCCTCACCCCTCCCTTTCCTGAAGGGATGCAGCAGGCTGTTGTCGGCATGGGATGCTTCTGGGGCGCTGAGCAAGAGTTTTGGCGCTTAAACGGCGTCTATTCGACGGCAGCGGGGTATGCGGGCGGCTACACCCCTAACCCCACGTATGAGGAAGTGTGTTCGGGTCTGACCGGTCACACCGAAGCGGTTCTTGTCGTTTTTGACCCGGCGGTGATCTCGTATGAGCAGATCCTGCAACAGTTTTGGGAAAACCATGATCCGACGCAGGGGATGCGTCAGGGCAACGATCAGGGCACGCAGTATCGGTCGGCGATCTACACGTTCGATGAAAGCCAGATTGAGACGGCCGAAGCTACCGCCGAAGTGTTCGGTAACCGGCTGGCGGATGCGGGCTACGGCAAGGTCACTACCGAGATTGCCCCACTGACCCAGTTCTATTACGCCGAGGAATATCACCAGCAGTATCTGGCGAAGAATCCCGGCGGCTACTGCCCCGTCCACGCTACGGGCGTGAGCTGCCCGGTCGGTGTGTTCAAGCAGGATGAAGTACCTGCCCAGACGGACATCCTCCCGCCACGCGAGTGACTTCCCGCATGCATTCTGTGCTCTCGCATGCGCAATTGCCGATCCGGGAGCACATAGCGCATGCGGGAGCAGCGGTCCGCACGCCGGTACTCTCGCCACTATGGCGAAACTACCGGTGAAGGTGCCCGAATCTCTCGCGTCAAAATTGCCTAGCGCATTCAGTGGAGATGACGCGGGAGTTGTTCCCGTCGTCCGGCTCGACGGAGTTATCGCCGCATCCGGTGCCGGGTTGGGGCGGGCCAACATCAACTCCGAATCCGTCGAACACCCACTGGTCCGCGCCTTCGAAACCAAAGATGCGAAAGCTGTCGCGCTCGCCATCAACAGCCCCGGAGGCTCACCCACACAGTGCGAATACATCGGCGACCGCATCCGGCAACTCGCCGACGAACACGAACTGCCCGTCCTCGCGTTCTGTGAAGACGTCGCCGCATCCGGCGGCTACTGGCTCGCCGCTGCCGCCGACGAAATCTATGCCGCACCCACCTCCATGGTCGGCTCCATCGGCGTCGTCTCCGGCGGCTTCGGCTTCACCGCACTACTCGACAAGGTCGGCGTCGAACGTCGCCTCTACACCGCAGGCGACGCTAAATCCCGCCTCGACCCCTTCACTCCAGAAAAAGCTGATGACATCGCCTGGCTCACCGAACTACAAGAGGCCGTGCACACGGAGTTTCGGGATTGGGTGATCTCGCGGCGCCCCAACATCACTGCCGAAAACACCGAACTGTTCACCGGAGACGTGTGGCTCGGTCGAGAAGCATTGCGCCTGGGCCTCATTGACGGACTCGGCACCCTGCGCACCGTCATCGAAAAGAAGTATCCCGGCGCAAAAATCATGGTCAGTGGTCCGCGCCGTTCGATTTTCGCGCGGCTCGGTTTGCCGTCGGCACGCATCGAAGACGTCGTCGATTCTGTAGTCGGCGCCGCCAACACCCGCGCGGCCTGGGCTAAATACGGGCGCTAGCGCGGGGCTATCGGCCCCACCGGGCCAGGGGCCAGGCAGACCGCCAACCCCGGGGTGATGGGACGGATGTGAATGCTCGCGCCGCCCCCGGTCAGGGCGGCATACACGGTGCCCGGCCCCGCGGACACGTCCACCACGACCGGCGGCTCGGTGCTATCGGCGAACGTCACCTCAATCTCGCCGTCGTCTGTAGCGAGGTAGTTCAGTTGCGCTACCCAATGCCAACCGATGAGCCCTTCGCTGAGGGGAACGGTGGTCCATTCGGTGCCCTCTATGCGGTGATCGCAACCGGGGTTGCTGCCCGGTTGAATTGACCGCATCCACAGCACCTGGCCATCGACAAGGTGGCCCTGCGCGTCAAATAGCCGCAATTCGGTGGTGCTGTCCGCGAACTTAGGGCGATCGCGCAGCGGCGCCAGCACCGTACTGAGCCAATTATTCGGGTGGGTGACGGGCATCAGGATTTCGATCGGTGCTTGCTGATCGAGCAGCGGTGCGCCGCGGTGGGTGGCCAAAGCCTCCCGCGCGGTATCGAGGTAGGCCGGAGTGGGGCCTTGCTGCCAGCAGCGCACATAGCTGACCGTGGAGATCAGTGAACTGACCACAAATGCAGCTCCCACGGCAGTTGCCGCGGCTGCCCGACCGAACCCGTTGACCGGCAGCGGCTTTCTCGCGCGCGCACGCAGTGACAGTGCCATGGCGATGGTGAGGATGACGGCGGTGTCCGTGAAGTAACGCAATGTCTGCGCCAACTCGTACGCGGTGTCATCGCTCCACCGAGTCAAGGCCATCACTGCCACCGACACGAGGAAATAGGCCGCGGCGCCCGCCCACACCCAACCAAGCCGCCGCTTGTAATAGAGGACTGCGATCAGTGCGAGCGTCACCACAATCCACGCTGCGATCACAAGCGCGGGATCGGGAGCTGCCCACGGCGGGCCCGGCAGCCACCGCTCCCACGACCACGGCCCACCCAACAGTGTGGGGAGCAACCCGTACGACGTCCCGTGATACACCAATCCCCACAGACGCTCCGGCGACGGCAACGTGACATGAGTGTTGTCGGCCAGGGGCACCGACAAGAAGGCAACCAGCCACACCGCCAGCACCGCAGCCATCCCGATCCACAGGGTGCGGCCGCGCCTCCACAGACGACGCGCGACCGAGGACAGAGGCGACGTCGTTCCCACATACACGGCAAGCGCTGCCGTCGCGAACGCGACGACCGGAACCACCACAGCTTTTTCAAAAAACAGCAGAGCCATGGTGAAGACGGCGATTCCGGACATCGCGCAGCGGGTGCGGCCAGTGCGATACAGCCGGATGGCGTCCGCACTGACCCAGCCGAGTGCGAACTGCAGGGGCAGCGAGTTCAATGCTGCTGCCCACCACGTGAAACCCGGGATCGTCAGAGGGACGAACAGGTAGAACGTCAGCGGAATCAAGAGGGCGGGACGAGCACCGAGTATCGCGAAGAGCAGA
Source organism: Rhodococcus sp. (in: high G+C Gram-positive bacteria) (assembly GCA_012515885.1). Taxonomy (GTDB): domain Bacteria; phylum Actinomycetota; class Actinomycetes; order Mycobacteriales; family Mycobacteriaceae; genus Rhodococcus_F. The sequence continues at coordinate 4,301 of JAAYXN010000176.1, read as the reverse complement.
CGCAGCATGGCCAGCGACACGGCAAGCTGGCCGAGCACCAGCGTCACCGCCGGAATTACCCACTCGTAGGGCGCGATTGATGTCGATACGGCTGCCGTCCAAAACGCGGCCGGCATGAAATGCCCGTCATGGGAGTAGGCGAGAAGGTCCGGTGACCACAGCGGCAGTGTGGCTCCGCGCCCCGCGAGGATCAGATCGTCCCAATAGAAACCGCTTCCCGCCGCAACCCACGTCCGAACCACCGTCTGCGCAGCGACTAGAACCAGCGCGCACACGATGACGACGCGGGCGGTGCTTACTCGCGGCGCTGGGCCGGTGCGCAGGCGTGAGGGCATGGGGGACATCAACATTGACGGTACCGGCCCAGCCTCGTTGCGCTGAGGAAACAGCAGGTCGACCGCTAGTTGAGAACATTTTTGAGAAAGTGTGGAACCGAATTGGTGGGTGTCGCGTCTGAGTAGTTGTGAGGTCGCTTCGCTGCGGTTGGGACTGACCCGGAGTTCAGGAGGGGGTATTCCGGCTCGGTTCCATCGAAGCGACATCTACTTCGAGGTGTCAGGCAGAAATGTCCGACTCGTCGGAAGTGTCAATTGGTCCACGTGCTGTGGACCGGTTGGTGCACAGGCAGTGGACCAATTGAATGCTGGACCGCCTGACCTGTGCACATGCACGTGGTTCATCCCCAAAGCTGTGGATGAACCTGTGGATACTGTGGATAACTGCGGGAGATGAGTGGCGTGAGTCACTTTTTCCCACCAAAGCTTCACCGAGCGGTCAACGGGGCGGGGTTGATTGTTTCGGTGTTGTCTTCCACCGCTCCACGGATCGGATGGGGGTCCGGTTCGGTGACCACGCTAGGGGTGGCGTGGTCACAGCGGCGGATGTAGTTCGTCTTGGTAGAGGAAGTAGCAGGGACGTAGTCGGACGGGGACGCGGCACGGTGGTTGTGGGGACAGCCACCAGGTTTGCGCGTTGCCGACTACGGGGGGGCCGCAGGTGCAATGGGGATTGCACGAGGGAGGCTGCGGTCGGGGGCTGCTTCCTCTGCCGGGACGTGACAGAATCGGCAACGTGACGGGGTCTGGGACGAAGGTGATACTTGGATGATCAACATCCAGGTATGTGCGCGCTGCGCCACGCGGTGGCAAAACCAAGGTCAACCCATGCAGTGGTGTCCCAAATGCCACGGTGTTCTCCTTCATCCATTTACTCCCGGCAGCAACAGTCAACGTTCATTCCGGTGGATCGCCCGACCGCCGAAAAGTGCTTCGCGGGCGCGCTCTGTCGCTGCCCCCGCGCAGGATTCGCCGACGCCCCGCTACACGCAGATTCCGCGTTGGGGTTTGCAGGATCGTCTTCCCGAGCCGTCGACGCATCGAGACTGGTCCACTGCGGCGGTCAACAATGCTCCCGTGTTCGCGGTGTGGACGGCGATTGCCTACATCGTGGCAGCCATCGCTGAAGGTTTCCGGTACGGGATTTTGCTGCGTAACCGCACCCACCTTATTGATCCGGCGACGCTGGCGTTCTCCGATTTTGCGGTTGTCACCGCCGGTGCTGTTGCGCTTCTGCTGACCGTCGCGACCGCTGTGTGCTGTGTGTTCTGGCTGGTGCGTATGCGGCGCCGCACCTTCGCTGCGGAAGGAAAAACGGACCCCCGTTCACTCGGAAGCATCATCGCCGGTTGCGCGGTACCCGGCATCAACCTGGTGATGCCCGCAGTGTTCCTCCTGGAATTGGTGCGCCGCGATCCGCGGGCACTGCTCCTCATCCGCCTCTGGTGGGCCAGCTGGGTACTCGGAGCAATACTGCTCATCGTCAACTGGGGATGGCGATTCCGCAGCTCACTGCAAGCAATGGCGGACGGTGTCGTACTGGCTGGCGTCACGTCACTTCTTGCCGCAGTGACAGCGATACTGACCGCAATGGTGATTCGCCGTCTCGAACATCGCACGTGGCGTGGCCGCGCCGAGCAACCCACCCGCTGGGTTCCGGCGCCTCCCGGCGTACAGCCACCGGTAAAGACGCGGACGGCACACGCAGCCGATTCAGCAGGCGATCAGGAACCATCGGCACACTCAGTGCAGCGAAACGACACCACCGAGCTCGAGGACACACCCGCTGCCCGCGAGGACGCCACCAGTGTGAGGGAACCGGCATGAGAGAACCGCTCGTCGTGGCACACCGCGGTGCCTCTGCCGCACTACCGGAACACACCCTGGCCGCGTACGAGCTGGCGCTCAGCGAAGGCGCTGACGGTCTCGAATGCGACGTCCGTCTGACCCGCGACGGTCACCTCGTGTGCATCCACGACCGCACTGTCGACCGAACCTCGAACGGCAGCGGCGTCGTCAGTGACCTGACGCTCGGCCAAATGCGGGAATTCAATTACGGAACCGACGACGCTCCCGCCGAGCTGCTGACCCTCGACACGCTCATCGAACTTGCCCTCGACGGCACTGATCGCCCAGTGAAACTGTTCATCGAAACCAAACACCCCGTCCGCTACGGCTCGCTCGTGGAAAGCAAAGTCCTCGCCGCGCTCGCCCGTTTCGGACTCTCCACACCCGCATCAGCGGACCACTCCAGGGCCGTCATCATGTCGTTTTCGGCGGCAGCCGTGTGGCGTATCCGCCGCTCCGCGCCACTGCTGCCGACGGTCCTACTCGGCGAGTCTGCGCTGTATCTCGGCGGCGGCGCCGCAACAACTGTCGGTGCCACCGCGATCGGGCCGTCCGTGAAGTCGCTGCGCGAACACCCCGACTCCGTCGACAAAGCCGCCGCCGCCGGTCGAGCCACCTACTGCTGGACCGTGGACGAACGCCACGACGTCGACCTTTGCCGCGAACTGGGAGTCGGCTGGGTCGCCACCAACCACCCCGGACGCACCAAGAACTGGCTGGCGTCCTGACCCGAGCGCGCTGCGGCGTGTAAGTTTCGGACTCGTGGGAAAGAAGAGCAAACGAAACAGTGGTCCGAGGTCCGGTAGCGATCGAGCCGAGAAGCTCGCTCGCCGCGCAGCCGAACGTGAAAACGCAGAATCGGCTGTCAACAGGCCATTCGCGGGTATCGCAGCAGAATGCGATCTGGTGGCGATGCGCGAATTCGTGCCGTCCGCGACGGCCACGCTGCCGCTGCGTGACAACGCTCGCTCCATCACCGTGGCCACCGTGCTGCCCGGCGCGGTCGCAGCACTGACCCGCGACGTCGACGGCACCCCCGAAGGATTCGTGGCCGTCCAGGTCCAGGCATATTCGGACGATCTTGGCGCCGACCTCGCAGGGTCCATCGCGTGGGCACAGAACGCAGAACCCGCCGAGTCCTTGTCGGCCGCCAACCCCGGCGACGACACTCCCGCTCTCGCGGACCTGATCGACCCGGACGCACAGCTCGACATCACCGTCCACCAGAGCTTCAACTGGTGGATCCCAGAAGGCATCGAGCCTGCCCCGGAGGTCGCGGCCACCGTGCAGCACGCCAACGAGACGATCATGCCGTCCGCCCGCGTCAACGCTGACGGTGTCGTCGCAGCCTGGTGGGTTGACGCTGGCGAAAAGGCGCACATCCGCTGGGTGCGTCCCGAAGATGAAGACCAGCTGATGCTGGCGCTGGCCCGCGTCCACGCGACCGGCGACCTGCACCTCGGTGAGGGTTCCCGGTTCGCGGGATCATTCCGCACCCAGGGTCTACTCGTCCCCGTCTTCGATCTTGATCGCGAAAAGCACCCCGACGAGTGGGCACCCGGCCTCGTTGCACTGGCCGCCCGCCTCGACGAAGCGCTGGCTGTGGACGCGCCGCTCACCACTGCTGAGCGACGCGCCCGCGACGGCCTGCGCGGCCGCCAGGTAACGCTGATCCGCTAAACCTGGGGACTAATCCCCAGCGTCCCGACCGCGAACTACAGCGTCCCGACCGCGCTAATTACAGCGACCCGACCGCGCTAACTACAGCGTCCCGCCGGCGGCCTCCGGAGCACCCGGAGTGCCGTCGGCGGCCTTCATTTCACGCGCCACAAAGTTCTCAATGTGGAACAGGTCGTCGCCTGCGCGGTCAGCGATCGTGAGCAGCGTCGTCATGTTGGACACTTCCTCGACCTGTTCCTTGAGGAACCACTGCATGAACTGCTCGCCGATGTAGTCGTCCTCGTCGCGGGCTGTGCGAGCCAAACGGATCATCTGTTCGGTGACGGCCTTCTCCTGCTCGAGGGCGAGGTAGATCGCTTCACGCGGTGCAGCGAACCGGGTGACGGCGGGGTCGATGCCGCCCAGATCGACAGCGATACCGCGGTCCAGGAAGTACTG
>JAAYXN010000175.1 GCA_012515885.1 Rhodococcus sp. (in: high G+C Gram-positive bacteria) | reverse complement strand
CCGAGCACCGAGATCATCACCGCCTCCCACCGGATGGTGGACTTGAGGCGCTTGCGGTCCATGCCGACCGCCCGCAGCAGCCCCAGCTCGCGAACCCGCTCGTTGATGGAGAGCGAGAGGGTGTTGGCGATGCCGATGGCGGCGATCAGGATCGAGATGAATACCGCAGAACCTGCGGACAGGCTGCGGAAAATTCGGTCTCCCGGACGGACCTTGGACTTCGGGTTTGTGCCGCCGCCGGTCGACGACGGATCGCCGCCGGCTTCCGCAGCTGCGTCGGCCTGTGTGGAACTCAAATCGGCCTCCGAAATGCCGTTCGGACCGCGGCCCCCGGCTCCGCTGTTTGCGGAGCCGGGGACCCGGGAATTGGATCTTGTAGGCGCGTCGCTCATATGCGTTCGCTTTTCTCCTGCTGATTCCGAATATAGAGGCCGGAAGGCGGTCAGCGAATGGCTTCGATGGACTCGGTCAGCTTCTCTTTGAACGAGTCGGGAAGCGGAACATATCCCTCTTCCTCAAGGCCCTGCTGTCCTTCGTTCGCGGCGCTGGTGAGGAAGGACTTCACTGCTGCGCTGGTGTCGGCGTCGTAACCTGCCGAGCACACGATTTCGTAGGTAGCGAGAACCAGCGGGTACGAGCCTTCTTCGGTGGTGCCGAAGATCGAGGTGAGGTCGAGCGTCAGGTCGCCGACGCCGTCACCGACGAACGATGCACCCTCGATGACCTTGGCGGTCGAGTCTGCGTTGAGCTCAACCGGGCCGGAGCCGTTGTCGATGCGAGCAGCGCTCAGGCCCCGCTGGGATGCGAATGACTTCTCGACGTAGGTGATGGATCCGGGTGAACCGGCGACAGCCTGCGCCACACCAGCGGAACCGCGTGCACCCTCACCGACACCGCCGGTGAAGTCGGAGCCAGCGCCGCTGGTCCAGTCCTGGGGTGCTGCAGCAGTGAGGTACTGCTGAACGTTGTCCGTGGTGCCCGAGGAATCGGAGCGGAAGATCGGCGTGATCGGGCTGTCCGGCAGGGTGGTGCCTTCGTTGAGCGCGGCGATCGCCGGGTCGTTCCAGGTGGTGATGCTGCCGTTGAAGATCTTGGCGATTGCCGACGCATCGAGAACGAGGTTGTCGACGCCGTCGAGGTTGTAGGCGATAGCAACCGGTCCGAAGACGAGCGGCAAGTTCCATGCCTCGCCACCGACGCACCGGGTCTTCGCTTCCTCAGCCTGCTCGCCCTTGATGGCGGAGTCTGATCCAGCGAAGTCAACCTGGCCAGCGATGAACTGGGTGCGTCCGTCGCCCGAGCCCGTCGGGTTGTATGCGACGTTGACGCTGGTGCCCTTCTGCTGGCAGACGCTGATGTACGTCGCCACGAACTGGTCCATCGCGTTCTTCTGAGCGGAAGAACCAGCACCGGAGAGGCGTTCTTTACCCTCACAGGTGGCAGTCGAATCGGAGGTGTCGATGCCACCCGAAGCCGAGTTGTCGTCGCTGCCGCATGCTGCCAGAGCCATTGCTCCTACAGCGAGGGCCGAGAGCAGTGCCCCGTTGCGCTTGAGATTCACCTGTTTCCTCCGGAAATCAGTTGCCGATGGGACCATTTTTTGGGCCCGCCTGAGATACGGAGGGAATCTCCGCACCGGGCAACCAACTTGCCCATGGGAGAACGTAAGAGCCTGGCATGTCCAAATTCACGACGTTCGATGAACGGAAAGTGAACAGATGAGACATTGGGCTGTTTTATTGCGACACGCCGGGTGTTAGCAGCCGAAATTTAGTCGGAATGTGACGCACCATACGCAATGTCGGTATGGAACCGAGTGAATCCCAGACGCTCATATGTACGCAGCGCGGCTTCGTTGTCCCCTTCAACGTAGAGCAGCACAGTGCGCAGGTCCCGCTGCTGTAAGTAATGCAGCCCTGCGAGTGTGAGTACCCGACCCAGTCCGCGGCCCTGCGCTGCGGGAGAGACGGCTACTACATAGACCTCGCCGAGGGCTGGCTCGTCGCCGTGAGCGGGATGCACTTTGGTCCAGTGGAAACCAAGCAGTTGACGCTCGGCAGTATTTGCGTCGCGGGCAAGGAACAGTCCCTGCGGGTCAAACCAGGATTCTGCGGTGCGGTATTCGACGTCGCGCAGAGTCCAGGCGCCCTGCTCAGGATGCCAGGAGAAGGCGTCCGCGTTGACCTCAACAATCTCGGCGTCTTCACCCGAACCCTGATATGTGCCGAGTGAAATACCCTCGGGGACAACAAGTTCGGGCAGTGGAGCGCATTGGCGGCGCATTTGCAGTAGCTCACGTTGCGGGCTCAGCCCCAACTTCGCGGCCACACTGCGCGCCGCTGGCAGGTTTCCGTGCGCCCACACCCGCGACTGACGCCCTCCCACCGCCAACGCCTCACGCACCAGGTCGGTGCCGACACCGCGGCCGCGAGCCTGCGGATCGACCACAGCTTCGATCATCGGTGGATGCGGTTCATGGCCGGGTTGGATCTGCGCGTAAGCCACCACGTCACCGTCCGCGTCGGCAGCGGTTACATGAGCGACGCCGTCCGCCGCAGCATGGACAGCACTGACGCCCTGCTCAGACACGGGCGCGGCGCCGTCAGCGTCGGTAGCCCGCGCCAAGAGCGCAGTGACCTGATCTGCAACCTCGGGATCGAGTACTGAACTCACGGCCACAGAATGCATGTCGCTGCCACTACCCCTCAGTCTCGAAAAGCTATTCGCGCTACGGCGCCGAGTCGTCGACCTCAGCGTCCACGAACTCGACGCCACCGTCAGCTGCGTCTCCGTCCGCTGCGGTACCTGCCTTGCGAGCACTCGGACGCACTGCCTTATAGCCAACATTGCGGACGGTGCCGATCAACGACTCGTACTCGCTGCCCAACTTGGCGCGTAGACGTCGCACATGCACGTCGACGGTGCGGGTGCCACCAAAGAAGTCGTAGCCCCACACTTCCTGAAGCAGCTGGGCGCGAGTGAACACTCGACCCGCATGCTGCGCCAGGTATTTGAGCAGCTCAAACTCCTTGTAAGTCAAATCGAGGGGACGACCCCGCAAGCGTGCGGTGTACGTCCCCTCGTCGATTACGAGTTCGCCCAGCGTGATCTTTCCGCTGGCTTCCGGACTCGCGGTTCCACCGCTACGTCCGACCAGCAGACGCAAACGGGCGTCCACCTCCGCGGGGCCGGTGCCCGGCAGAAGGATGTCGTCCAGGCCCCAATCGGAGTTGACGGCAACAAGCCCACCTTCGGTGAGCACTGCCACGACGGGCACGGACGAGCCGGTGCTGCCCAGCAGACGGCACAGGCCGCGTGCGGCGGCGAGGTCTGTACGCGCATCGACGAGCGCGATGTCGGCCGTCCAAGCCTCAAGTAGTGAAGACACCTCGGTAGGCGCCGGCCGCACCGTGTGCGCCAGCAATGCGAGTGCGGGGAGCACTGCCTCCGGGTTGGTGTCGGAGGTCAGAATGAGTAGCTCCACACAGCCTCCAATCTCAATAGCCTCATAGTTCACTGGGACGAATCGGTCGTCACCTGCATGTGACAGACTAGCGCGCCGCCACCTGTGCACGTGCGGCACGGCGCAACACAAGCCACTGCGCGTCTCGCGTTATCGCGGCCGTCGGTCACAATGGGTG
>JAAYXN010000174.1 GCA_012515885.1 Rhodococcus sp. (in: high G+C Gram-positive bacteria) | reverse complement strand
CGCCGTCAACAACGAATATCTCGACCTCGACGCCGCGCGCGCAGCGGGTGTCATCAGTGGTTCTGACGGCGTCGCTGGTGAAAGCGCACTCTTGGCGGCGCTCAACGCTGCTCGCACCGGGCAGATGAACGACATCGTCGAAACCATTCAAGCGGAGCAGGACGCGATCATTCGCTCCGAACACAAGAGTGTCCTCGTGGTGCAGGGTGGTCCGGGTACGGGAAAGACGGCTGTGGCGTTGCACCGCGCCGCCTACCTGCTCTACACCTACCGTAAGCAGCTCGAAAAGAGCGGCGTCCTCATCATCGGCCCCAACGCCACGTTCCTCGACTACATCGGCCAGGTGCTGCCGTCGCTCGGTGAAACCGGCGTACTGCTGTCGACGATCGGCAACCTCTACCCTGGAGTGCGGGCCACCGTTGACGACACCCTTGAGGCCGGCCAGATTAAGGGGTCGCTCGACATGATCCCGGTGTTGACCAACGCGGTGCGTGGGCGACAGGAAGTGCCGAAGCAGCCCATTCGCCTAGAGTTCGACAACTACGCGCTGACCATCGATCGCAAGGTGGTTACCCGCGCGCGTGGCCGTGCCCGGTCATCGCGGCGGCCCCACAACCTGGCGCGCCCCATCTTCGTCTCCGCTGTTATCGAAGCCCTCGCTGCACAGTTGGCGGCCACGATGGGAGCCAACGTTGTCGACGGCGGCAGTCTGCTCAGCCGCGACGACATCGCTGATATCCGTTCAGAGATGCGTGAAGACGCTGACATCATGGCTGCTATCGGTTCCCTGTGGCCTGAACTGACTCCTCAAGAAGTGTTGCGTGACCTCTGGGCGCAACCAGCGCGCCTCGCCAGCGCTGCCGACGGAATCCTTGACGCTCAGCAGCGCGCCCACCTGGCACGCACGGCACCAGGTTTCAGCGCCGCCGACGCACCGCTTCTCGACGAACTCGCTGAACTATTAGGCATCGACGACACCGCAGAACAGGAACGCGCACAGAAGCGGTGGCGTCAACAGATCGCCGACGCTCAAGGCGCACTGGACATTCTCACCGGCTCAGCACCCCAAGACCTTGAGGACGAGCTCGACCCAGAAATCCTCATGGCCTACGACCTCGTCGACGCAAGCCAACTTGCCCAGCGTCACGATTCGCATCGACGTCAATCCACGGCGGAGCGTGCGGCTGGTGACCGTACCTGGACGTACGGTCACGTGATTGTTGATGAAGCGCAAGAACTCTCGGAGATGGCGTGGCGCATGCTGATGCGCCGTATCCCGAATCGATGGATGACCCTCGTCGGCGATACCGCCCAAACGGGTGATCCCGCAGGCACCACCGCGTGGCAAACAGTGCTTGAGCCGTACGTAGCTCGGCGTTGGCAACTCGCCGAGTTGACGGTGAATTACCGAACACCGAGCGAGATCATGGAGCTTGCCCACCGGGTATTGAAAGAAATCGATCCGCAGCAGTCACCGCCGCGATCAATCCGCGAATCCGGCTTCGCCCCATGGGCGTCGCAGGTGGCACCGGACCTCGTCTCGTCAGCTGTCAGCGACGCTCTCGCACGCGAAACGGGACCGGGAACTGTTGCGGTCCTTGCCCCCACCCCGATGGTGACCGACCTCGCCGAACGCATCGGCGTGACGGACGATCAAGTCCAGATTTCGGCGGTGCGCGACGCGAAAGGCCTCGAATACGACGCGGTCATCATCGTCGAACCGCAGGCAATCATCGACGAGTCCCCCTGCGGCATGAGCGATCTCTACGTCGCTCTTACCCGCGCCACGCAGCGACTGGGGATCGTCCATAGCCAGGCTCTTCCCGAAGTGCTGGGCACTGTCGCCGGACCCGCGTCATAGCAACCGTGCTGTAGAGAAACGGCGTTGTAGAGAAACTGCGACGTAAAGAAAACGGCCCCGGGTGGGTGCACCATGACAGTGCGCCCACCCAGGGCCTAGTTCTTCCCCGCCACAGGCGGCGGGAACCCTACTCACTGCTAGCGAACGGTGTGAACAATCAGGACGTCACAGCTGGACTTGCGTGCAGCATCGGACGGGACCGAACCGAGTAGACGCCCAGTGAGCGTGTTCATTCCGCGGTTACCAATGACCAGCAGATCTGCTTCGACATCGTCGACCAGCTTGAGCAGCGATTCGACCGGCGTGCCGACGATGGGCCGCTCGTCAACCTCCTTCACACCCTTGACGATTGCGCGCTCACGAGCGACCTTCAAGATGTCGTACGCAGGAGCGGACCCGGTGATCTGGTAAGCATCAGAACCCAGGGCGTCAGCTGCCTTGCTGACGTCCTTCGGGTCGTTCGGGAAGTATGCGACGGCAACGACCAGTTTCGCTCCTGCATCAGCTGCGATCGCGGCAGCCTTGTCGACAGCTCGGTACGACGACTCGGAGCCGTAAGTGCCAACTACAACCGTCTGGTACGCGCTCATTCATCCTCCAAATATCCACGATGGTCGAAAGGTTCAAGCGCACTGCACACAACTCGACCTTTTTGTACCGACCCTAATGATGCTGACTGTACTGCCCATCAAGGTGCCACTTGGACGAACTGAAACGCAGCCCACAGCCCACCCGACACATACACGGCAGATCACAATGGGTTGAAAATGTGATCTGGACCCTACCACTTGATACGCGGACTACTTCAAGCCTGCAGCATCCATTCCGCGCAGTTCTTTCTTCAGATCCGAAATCTCGTCTCGAATACGACCCGCGAGTTCGAATTGGAGGTCACGTGCCGCGTTCATCATCTGCTCGGTGAGGTCGGTGATCAGATCGGCGAGTTCGGCCCGGGGCATCGACTTCGTGTCACGGCCCTCCACCACCCCGGCACTGACTGAACGCCCGGGCTCGCCCTGTGCGCGACGTCCGCGCGACGAGTTACGGCCTGAGCCGCCGACATCGACATTCTCAGCCGTGTCATCTGCCTCGACATACACCTGGTCGAGGATGTCCGCGATCTTTTTGCGCAGCGGCATCGGGTCGATTCCGTGCTCAGTGTTGTACGCAATCTGCTTCTCGCGTCGACGTTCAGTCTCTTCGATCGCGTGCTGCATGGAGTCGGTGATCTT
>JAAYXN010000173.1 GCA_012515885.1 Rhodococcus sp. (in: high G+C Gram-positive bacteria) | reverse complement strand
CGTCACTTCCGTCGCACGCTCGCCCAGCTCGAGCCCTAGGCTGGGGGTATGCGTTGGGGCCAGAAGACGAGTACGCCGATCATGGCGCTCGTTGTGGGGCTTTGCGGGTTGACTCTTGCACTGGGCTATCTCAATAAGGCGCGCTGCAGCGGCGCGCCGTTTGATGATTCGGGTCGTAGCCTGATTTTTGATCGGATCAAGGACACTCACGTGTGCTACTCCGATATCCAGCTGTTGTGGCTGGGTCGGGGTATTGACCAGCATCTCTTCCCGTATGTGTCGGGTGGTATCGATACCGATGGCTTCTTGACCGGAGGCAGCGTCGAGTATCCCGTTCTCAGCGGTGTTTTGATGTGGATCGCGGGGATCGGCGCCCACACTGACGCCCAGTTTTTGCTGCAATCTGCACTGCTGTTGGCCCCGTTTGGTTTGGTGACGGCGTGGATGCTGGGCCGACTCGCTGGCAAGTGGGCGTTGGTGTGGTCGGCGACGCCGCCGCTGGTGTTGTATGCCTTCCACAACTGGGAGTTGCCGGTTGTTGCGACGGTGGTCGGCGCGATCTTCCTCATGTCGTACGAGCGGATCCCGCTGCGCACCCGCGCGATAGGTGCCTCTGCGCTGCTCGCGGTCGGTTTTTGCCTCAAGATCTATCCGGGCCTGTTTGTGCTGCCGTTGGCGCTGTACGTCCTCGCGTATGGGCGTGGTTCCCGCTATGACGTGCGCGGGGCAATCACTGTTATGGCAACAGCGGTAGCCACGGTCATTGCGGTGAATCTGCCGTTCGCGCTCATTTCGTATGAGGGGTGGCGGGCGTCGATCACGTTCCAACAGAATCGTCTGGCGGACCTGACGACCAACTCGATTTGGTACTGGGGTGTGCTTCCGCTGTTTGGTTCACCTGGCGACAATTCGACGACGCCGGAGTTCGATCAGTTTGTGGCGGTCGCGTCGCCGGTGTTGATTTTGGCGAGCATCGCGTTGGCCGCGCATTTGGGGTGGCGACGGCTTCAGCATGAGGGCACGTTCTCGTGGATCGGGGTCAGTGCCGCGATGCTGTGCGGGTTCTTGCTGTTCCACAAGGTGCATTCGCCGCAGTTCACGCTCTGGATTTTGCCGTTCTTTGTGCTGCTCAAGGTGCCGTGGGGTGTGATCGCGGCGTATCTGACGGCGGATCTTGCGCTCGGTATCGGCGTCTTCAGGTATTTCGGTGCGTTGGTCGAGGAGTCTGATACCGGTTTCTATGAGCTGCTCGTGAAGTTCGGGGTCGGCGGCAAGGCGGTACTGCTGGTGGCCCTGTTCTTCTTGTTCTTGGTGACGCCGCTGCGCGGCGCCATGCCCAGTGCGGTGAAGAAACTCGATGACACTCGCCCCATCCCTGTTGGGGTCAGCTAGTACTTCGGTATCGGAATTTCGGCTGCGCGCGTCGGCTGTCTCCGTGTACCTGCGGGCCGCAGCCACTGCGGAATCCACGACGGGTACTGGTCTGCGCTGCCGGACAGCACACCGCCGACGGGGTCATCGACTCCGTCGCGGCGCACCAAATCATCTGCGGGACGGTAAATTTGGCGAATAATCAGGACACAGATCGCCACCACAGCGATGTCGCGAATCAGCACCGTCGAGGTAAACCACTGCTCGGGCAACCCTTTATTGCCGACGCCGAGGTAGTAGTACATGCGCGGCGCCCATACGAGGGCGTCAATGGCCATCCACGCCAACAGGATTCGGCGGTGCGGGAAGGCAAGCACAACGAGCGGAACCAGCCACAGCGAGTATTGCGGGCTCCACACCTTGTTGGTGAGCAGGAAGCCAGCAACAACTAGGAAGCACAATTGCGCCACCCGCGGACGTACCGGCGCGGTCATCGCAATGTAGGCGACGCCCACACACACGGCAACAAACAGCAGCAGCGAGACCAGGTTCAAGATGGTCGGTGCTTGACCGTGCGAGAGCGGCCCATCGAAACCGCCCCAACCAGTCAGCGAAGAAATGACGTTGTAGATCGAATCCGGATCCGCGCCGCGCTCAGAGTTCAAGCGCAAGAACTCGTACCACCCGCTCGGGAAGAACACCATGATCGGCAGGTTCACCGCCAACCAGGCGCCACCCGCAGCGACGACGGTGCGCGCGAAATCGCGCATCTTCCCCGACCGCAAACACAGCACCAGCAGCGGTCCAAGAAGCAGCAGTGGGTAGAGCTTCGCGGCGCCGCCCAAACCCAACAGCACTCCCGCGAGCACCGGTCTCTTGCGAGCCCACGCCAGCAACCCGCCGGCGGCGAACGCGGTGGCGAGGGGATCAAAGTTGGTGAACGCGTGCACAATCACCAGCGGGGAGCACGCGACGAGCCCGGCGTCCCAGATGCGTCGGCCCGCGAGCAGCGCCGTTGACCACAGGGTGATCAGCCAGGCGATCGCCAAACCCAGCGCGACGACGTTGAAGTAAATCACCACTTGCAGCGCGCCCGGCAGCCACGGCGCGGCGTCCCACGATTTCGCGACCAGCATTGAGGCGTACTGGTAGAGCCCGGAGAGCACCGGGTATTCCATGTATCGCGTTTGGGTGCCGCCGTCGGGAGTGGTTTCTTCCCACGACTTTTTGTAGGGGAAGGCGCCTTCATCGAGCCGTTCCGCACCATAGAGCGGGACGGTATCCGAGTAGCACATGGCGACGTATTGGCGGCTGCCGCTCCAGTCCAAACCGATAGCGCCGTCTGGGCCTACCGGCCCCTGCTGGATACAGGGCGCTTTCGCGAACCACCCCAGAACGAGGAAGGTGACACCGAGCAGCAGGAGCACCCGCATGGGCGTCAAGAACGGCTCTCGACCCACCATTGCGTGGCGGCCCAACGGCCCACCGACGAGGCTGGATAGTTTCTGGACCAGCGGGTCGTTGCGGCTGGGAATGTCCCGGTCGTCAGCGGAGCGACGGTCTTCCGCTAGCGGGGCCGGTGACTGCTCGTTGACGGCGCCGAAATCTTCCCAGGTTTCAGCGAACCGGGGATCGAGCCGCGGGTTTTTCCGAGTATCGGGTGCCTGCGGATCAGACATACGAGACTCGGGTGTCCGAGCAGACTCCGATGACCGCGCCCAGTGATCCACGCCGCGAGATTACCGGCTCTGGGCGCGGTCTTGGTTAACCGGGACCTTCCGTGCCGGCGCCGCCTGTACCCGCACCGGGGTCAACGCCCGGGTCAGCGGGCTGCGCTGGCTGTGCCGGTGCTTCTTGGCGAGGGGCGAATCCGGGGATCGGAATGGTCACGCCAGGAAGAATTTCCACCGGACGCTGGGTGACTACTGGCGGAATGATTTCGCTCAGATCGAGTACGTCTTCCGGCTCTTCCGTCGGAGGCGGCCCCGTGAACGTGGGCACACCGGATTGACCGGCGATGGCACCGGGCTTGGGGAACCGCTCAACAGCGGTGCCCTTGAGCGAGGTATCCATCGTCTGCTTCCAAATATCGGACGGCAGACCAGAACCGTAGATTTTGGAGCCGTTGTAGTTCTTCAACGGTTCGCCCTGTTCGGTACCGACCCAGACGGCGGTGGACAGTGACGGCGTGTAGCCGACCATCCAGGCGTCTTTGTTCTGACCGGTGTCGCCGAGCTGGACGGTTCCCGTCTTCGCTGCGGAGGGACGTCCACCAGCGAGCCCATGGTTGCGTGAGTATGCAGCGATGGGTTCGGCAGCGGCAGTGACGTTGTCTGCGACGGCGGCATCAATGCGCTGTTCGCCGGGCTCGACGCCGCGGTCGAAGAGCACCGCACCTTCCGAGGTGACGACACGCTGGACAAAGTGCGGTGTCCGGTAGGTGCCGGATGCAGCGAGCGTGGCATACGCCGACGCCATATCGATCGGACGGGACTGGTACTGGCCGAGAACGATGCCGTTGTTCGGTCCAACGCCACCCGGTTCGGTCAGGGTTTCACCCACGCCGGGGATTTCCTTCGGGATTCCAGCGAGGTGCGCCATGTCGGCGACGGCCTGCGGGCCGCCGTCGAGTTCAAGCATCTGCCGGTAGAAGCTGGTGTTGAGTGAACGCTTGAGTGCTTCCGCGATGGTGCACTGCCCGCAGCTTTCACCTTCAACGTTGCCAATCCGAATGCCGTTGATGGTCAGTGGCCCACTGTCATACATCTCCGAGAGCGGGATGCCCTGATCGAGAGCCGCAGCCAAACCGAACACCTTGAACGACGAACCGGTCTGCAGGCCCGCGTTCGCGAAGTCGTAGCCGATGCCGTCCTCACCGCCGTAGTACGCGACGACGCCACCGGTGTTCGGGTCGATGGACACGACCGCGGTACGCAGGTTCTCCGGTTCACCTTCAAGGTTGGACCGGGCGGCATCAACAGCAGCAGCCTGCTTAACGGGATCGATGGTGGTGGTGATCTGCAAACCTTCGGTGTTCATCAACGTTTCGTCGATGCCCTGGGCGGCAAGTTCACGCAGCACCTGGTTTTTGATGTGGCCTTCGGGACCAGAGGCGGTGTCCCCGTTATCGACCTGTGCGAGCGGCAGGTACGGCGGGTATTGCATGGCACTGCGGTCAGACTGGTTCAAGGTGCCCGCCGAGACCATGCCGTCGAGGACATAGTTCCAACGCGCCTGTGCGCCAGTTGGGTTCTGCTCCGGGTCCAGCAGCGACGGCAACTGGATCGAGGAGGCAAGAACAGCGCCTTCCTCGACGGTGAGCTCTTCAACAGGCTTATCGAAGTACGCCTTCGACGCAGCAGCGATGCCGTACGCGCCGCGGCCGAAGTAAATGGTGTTGAGGTAGGCAGCCAGAATGTCGTCCTTGGCCCACTCACGCGCCATCTTCGACGAAATGACCAGCTCTTTCATCTTTCGCGTCAGGCTGCGGTCCGAGCCGACCAGTGCCGTCTTCACGTACTGCTGGGTGATCGTGGAGCCACCACCAGCATCCTGAGCGCCGGTGACGTTATCGCGGGCAGCACGCGCGAAACCGGACAGCGAGAAACCAGGGTTGGTGTAGAAGTCCCGGTCCTCGGCAGCAAGAACAGCGTTACGGACATGCAGCGGGATCTGATTCAGATCGACTTCGGTGCGGTTGCCTTCTGGCGGCACGATACGGCTGATCTCGGAACCGTCGGCCGCGAAGATGGTCGACACCTGGTTCGTTTTCAGGTCGCCGGGACGCGGGACGTCCTGGACGATGTAGGCGACCATGAACAGCATGATCGGCACCACCATGCCGAGCGCGACAAGCACATAGGCGGTGCGGCGCACATAACGCCATGGTGATTTCTTGCGCTTCTTCGGTGCTCCGCCGCGTGGACCACCCGGGCCGGAGCCACCGGGTCGGTTCGGCGGACGGTTACCGGGCGGGCGCCCCCCGCCTGATCCGCCAGCGGGACGGTTTCCTTGCGGACCTCCCGGACGGTTTGGCGGCGGGCCAGCGGGGCGATTGCCCTGCGGACCTCCCGGACGGTTTGGCGGCGGGCCAGCGGGGCGATTGCCCTGCGGTCCACCGGGACGGTTTGGTGGCGGCCCCGACGGGCGGCCCTGCGGCGGGCGACCTTGCTGCGGAGGTCCCGACGGACGCCCCTGAGGCGGGGGCCCGGCTGGGCGACCCTGCGGCGAACCCGCGCCCGGACGATTCTGTGGTGGGCGACCTGGCCCTCCAGCGGGCGGACGCTGACCTTGAGGCGGGCCCGCTGGCCGTCCCTGCGGCGGCGGGCCGCTGGGACGCGAAGGGCCGTTTGGTCGGTCTCCGGGGCCGTTGAAGGGGGAACTCACGTACCAATCTCCAGTACTTCGGTGACTGTTTGTGGCAGTCGATGTATTGAAAAGCTGTCGCTCACACGCTCGCGGTCATTCGCTCGCGGTACGCCGGCCGGGTGGCCGGGCGCGGGTCGAACTGCGTGGTCGTTTGGGGGCGGGCAGGGAGCCAAGCACATAGGACTGCACTAGGTGATTCCAACTGCATGTCCGGCATACTTCAACCACATGCACCGAGAACTCTTCCTCGGTAGCAGCAAGCCGGACCAGTTCCTCAGCGGTACGGGCCGAGCCAGAAACTGTACCGAGCTTGTCCCCAAAAACCCAGGACACGAGCGTTAACTGTTCCTTACGGCAGATCGGACACATGACGTCTGTGCCGGTCCCGTGAAATTTTGCGGCGCGCAGCAAGTAAGGGTTTGCGTCGCAGACTTGAGCGACGGCGGTCCTCCCGGCACGGACTTCGGCCAGCAGCGACCGCCGCTGGAGCGCGTAGTCCACTACCTGCCGCTGTGTTCGCACGCAAACCAGAGTACGTGCGTCCAGAGAAGATGGGTTGGGGGTGTCAGGCAGCGAGGGTGTGGGACTCGTCATGTCTTCGCTATCGCCGCGAACTACGATGCGGATGTGCCGTCACCTCCGCCCCCGCCACGTGCGCGTTTGCGTGCCCGAGATGCCGATCGGGTTGCCGCAACCAACCGGCTCGATGCCGCCTATGCCGCGGGGATGCTGCGCGCCTCCGAGTACCACGATCGCCTGTTCGCCGCGAAAACTGCGGCCACGGTGGGTGATCTCGCGGCTCTCGTACGCGACCTCCCCAACCCGGACGGACCGTCCCCGCTGACAGGAATCTCCCGCCACGATGATGCTCTACGCAGCGCCGGGGCCTATGCGGAAGTGGGGAGACGGACACCGAAAACGTGGATGCTCGTCGTTGCCGGTGTGGTCCTTCTCGTCATTATTGGCGTCGGGACGGTGGGGATGCTGCGCGCCTCGTGGGACACACCAGCAGCCGTCGAACCTGCTACCGAGTCCAGCTCCACAGAGTCTGCGGCCCTTCCCGACGCGGTGAATAGGGAACTGATCGCCGCATCGGGGCCGGTGCAGCCGCTGACCGAAGCGGGCCTCACCGAGTTCATTGCCCTCTATAACGCGCAGTTCGGTGACTTCACGGTGCACGATATTGCGCTGTATCCGGCGTATGTGGTCGTCTCCCGCTCAGCTGAATCGGGGCAGTCGCGCCTCAACGTCTACGACTATGTGGACGGATTTGCCCCCGCGTCGAGTCGTTCCCGCCCCGCGGGCACGGCGCCGATCCCGCTGGACGCGATTGACGCTGCCGGTCTCACGGCCGCGATCGCTCAGGCTCCGGCGCTCATTGGTGTTCCCGACGGCGAGGTGCGCCACGTGTTGATCGCCGACACCGGTATCGCGTCGGCCAGCATTTACGCCTACAGCGCGGACGGCACTCGCGGCGGGTACGTGCGCACCAACCTCGCTGGTGAAGTCATCCAGGTAGTTCCTGCGGACTGACTCTAAGATCCTCTCGTGGCCTCTCGATATCCGCTGACAACCCGGGCGCGTTCTGCCGACCGGGAAGCGACATGTGCGCAGCTCGACACTGCTTTCGGTGATGGCCAACTCGATGAGAAGGAATACACCGCCCGCGTCGAGCTGGCGCATTCGTCTCAGACGCTCGGCGACCTCGCTGTGTTGACGGAGGATCTGCAAGCCACCGGTGCGCCGTTGCCGCGTCCGCCGCGCCGTCTGCCGGTGTTTGCGCCGCTTCTCGCTGCCGCCGCGATCGCCGCCGTTATTGGCGGTTACCTGGCGGTTCGCACCGGTGACGACGACGCACCGCCTGCGACAGCGGAGTCGTCAGAAACTGACGGCGCTTCCGGCTTCGCCCCGATCGATGCTGCCGGAATCGAATCGATTGTGATCGCGAATCCGACGCCCACCTCCGCCGAAGGCATGGCCACCATCTTTGAGCGGTACCGCGAGAAGTTTGGTGATTCGCTGGTGGACTCGATGAGCCTGTACTCCGGTGGGCACGCGTCGGTCACGCGCAGCCTGCCCGCCCAACCTAACCGGGAAGTGCGCTACGACTACCGCGGCGGCTTCACCCAATCGCAGACTCCAAGCAGCCGCTCCGTCGACACCCCCACCATTGACCTGGCCAGCATCAACATTGATGCCGTTGGCGGTCACCTCGCCACCGCACCGGCCCTGCTCAACATTCCTGACGGCGCGGTCAACCACATGAGCATCGAAACCAGCCACCGCGGCGGCCCTGTCATCCGAGTGTTTGTGAGCAACGACTTCTCCGAAAACGCCCACCTTGAACTGGGTCTTGATGGCGCGCTTTTGCAAGCACGTCCGTTCGGAGGCAACTGATGTCACCGTTTTCTGCTGGCTCACCGTTCTCATCGGGGGCGTCCAATACCGCAGCGTTGCGGGCCCGAGATGCCGACCGCGTCGAAACCTGCGCTGTCCTTGATGCCGCACACGTCGACGGGCAACTCGACGACAGCGAGCATGCCCGCCGCGTCTCGTCCGCAATGGCCGCCACCACGTTCGGGGAGTTGCACCGCCTACTCACCGACCTGCAAATACCGGCCAACCTTTCGCGGGCGACGGTCCTGCGTCCGGCGCGCCCTAATCACCGGGCGCGCTTGATCGCTGCTGCGGTGACGGTGGTGGTCGCGTTCGGGATCGGCGCTCTTGCCGGTTCGATCACCAATGCGGTGTCTTCGTTCTCCGCCGTCGTTGGTTCCGTCAGCTCCTCCAGTTCAGGCGCTGATTGGACGAGCCCCACCGGCATCGAGAATTTCCTCGGCGCCTACCGCCACGAATTTGGTGACCTCATCGCCGACGAGGTGCTGCTGTTCCCCGAACACGCATCCATCGAGCGCGCGTCTGCGGATCTGCGCACCACCAACGACTACCTCTACCGCGGCGACTTCCGTGAGTGGGGCAGCCCGTCGTCGCGTTCCGTTGACGCCCCCTCGGTGGACCTCGCCGAACTCGACCTGCCGCAGATCATCGGCACCGTCCTTGGCGCACCGGCAACGCTCGGTGCACCTGAGGCCCTCATCAGCCAAATCCGGTTCGAATACGACGACAGAAGCTCTGATCCTCAGCCGATCGTGCGCATCTACGTCGAAGACGAACAGGCCCAGCTCACCGGCCACATGACCGTCGCCTTCAACGGGGAAGTCCTCACCCTTTACCCCGCCGACTAGCCGCTGAACTGCACCAACAGAGTCACACGCCCCTGCGCGCCCGGCCCCTCTCCGCCGCCACCTAACTGTGCAGCCTTGTCACACACACCAACATCGGTCTATCGTCGTTTATATCGGCGCGATATAGTTTGCAGTCGCATCCAGCAATCTATCGCGCATCCAACAATGTATCGACGGACACGGGAGGTGAGTAATGCTCGAACTGGCCATACTCGGGCTCCTGCTTGAGTCCCCGATGCATGGCTATGAGCTGCGCAAACGCCTCACCGGTCTACTGGGCCCGTTCCGTGCGTTCTCGTACGGTTCGCTGTATCCGACACTCAAGCGCATGCAAGCCGCCGGACTCATTGAAGAGAACGTCGGCGGCACCCCGGTCCCCGTCAAACGGCGGGCCCGCCGCGTGTACCAACTCACACCGGCCGGGCAAGCACGGTTCTCCGAACTGGTGGCAGACACCGGACCGCAGAACTACACCGACGACGGCTTCGGCGTGCACCTGGCGTTTTTCAGCCGCACGCCCGCTGAAGCTCGGATGCGCATCCTCGAAGGCCGTCGCCGCCAAGTAGAAGAGCGTCGAGAAGGACTCCGAGACGCGGTAGGCCGGGCCAGCGGCTCACTTGACCGCTACACCCGCCAGCTCCACCAGCTCGGTCTTGAATCCAGTGAACGTGAAGTCCGCTGGCTCAAC
Organism: Rhodococcus sp. (in: high G+C Gram-positive bacteria); assembly: GCA_012515885.1. GTDB lineage: Bacteria > Actinomycetota > Actinomycetes > Mycobacteriales > Mycobacteriaceae > Rhodococcus_F. The sequence continues at coordinate 276 of JAAYXN010000173.1, read as the reverse complement.
GAATTGATCGCCGCCGAGCAGTCAACGACAGCATCACCGAAGAAAGAAGGAGAACCCGACCATGGGTGAGAACAGCAGCGCTGACACTGCGGTGCGCGTGGCCATTGTGGGCGTGGGCAACTGTGCCTCGTCCCTGGTCCAGGGCGTCCAGTACTACAAGGACGCGGACGCATCGTCCACCGTCCCCGGCTTGATGCACGTCAAGTTCGGTAGCTACCACGTGCGCGACGTGAAGTTCGTTGCCGCATTCGACGTCGACGCTAAGAAGGTCGGCTT
>JAAYXN010000172.1 GCA_012515885.1 Rhodococcus sp. (in: high G+C Gram-positive bacteria) | reverse complement strand
TTGAACAGTCCGGCCATGAACTCGGTGATGTCCTCTTCAGCAGCGAGATGCACGCTGGTGTGGCCCGTCGGATACGTATGGAAATCGACATTGACGCCGTTCATTCGCATGTCCGCAATCAGCTTCAGCGTCAACGGGATCGGCACATCCCGATCCTCGCGACCCTGCGCCACAAACAGCGGACGGTCATAGCCATACGGCGGGATCTCAAGAAGTTCGTGCGCCACCGTCACAACCTTCTGATCTACCGGACGCGAAAACAGCTGTCCGATAGTGACATCCACATACTTCTTGCCAGCTTCGTCGTAGCAAAGGTTGTTCTCGATATCGTCAACGATGCTGCGCCCCAACGGAGTCAAATATGAATCGATATCCACCTCCGGGTAGTGCGCCCGCACCCCAGTGAAAATCGACGCAATGTAAGTGGGGGTACCCGACAGCGGAATATCCGGGAAACGCGGACCACCCAAAAACGCCAGGTTCTCGATATTCGATGGCGCTGACGTCGAGGCGGTGCCGCGGAAATCCAGCTCCGGTGCATACGTCGTGGCCCGATGCGCAGTGAACAGCACGGCCTGTCCGCCCTGCGACTGCCCCAACGCGGCCCACGAGTTCGACAGGGACGGCGTCACCGAACGTGCAGCGCGCACCATGTCGATGACGCTGTTTGACGCTGACTCCCCATGCAAATACGGATGCACACCGTCAGTGCCCAAACCGACGTAGTCCGTGGCCACGACGGCGTAGCCCTGGGTGAGCCAATAGTTGAGCTTGTTGACGATCAAATCCGGCAGTACACCGCGGCTGGGTGCACAGTGATCGGCAATGCCGGTGGTGCCATGTGCATACGAAATCACTGGCCAACCACCCTCAGGTGCTTGACCCTCCGGCAGATAGACGACGCCGGTGCTCTTCATCGGCACACCGTGCGGGCCCACAGACCAGTACGTGAGCAGCGACGCCTCTGCGGTGTTCGGCAGCCATTGCGCAGACGGTAGCGGGCGAACATCACTAACCACCCCCGGATCGGTGGGTGCGGCAGCAGCGGGCGTGGCGATCAGCATGCTCGCGAAAGCAGCGGTCAACACGGCAGCAGCAACACGGACCGTGCGCAGGCGGATCGACAAAGGATGCTCCTTGGAGTGACGACGGCGACCCTCAGTGCTTACCACCTGTGCACCCGAGATTGGGATGCTTACTCAGTGGTTTTTAAGCGGTAGGCGGTGTTAATGCCCGCTGCACGCGGCGCTCAAGTTCACGCGCGACATCCGCTAAACGTGCTGCTTGAAGCGTGATCTTGTGGTCCTCGGTTTGCAAGTAGCGGCCGTCGTCGGCGACGTCGAGCCACATCAAAGAATCGAGTATCGGATCGGTGGCACCGACACGAGGACCGTGAATGATGAGGTAGCCGCCACCGCCTCGCTTCGCGAGCATCTCACGCATGCGTTCAGTGCTGGTGGCGATCGTTTTTTGCAGCACTGAACCACCCGGTTGAGTCTGCGGATTCAATTCTGAGGGGAGCGCGCTGATGTGGGGTGTGCGCCCCGGCTCGGCGTCCGGGATGCCAGCCAGTAGCTCATCTGCCAACCACTTGAGGTCGGGGCCGTTGGTGCCGCGCTGGACGCGCAGCGAAATGTCGCCGCTCACCGAATCGCCGTCCGGGATGGCGTAGATATCGCGGTCCGGGCCCTGATCGATGAGAACGACCAGCTTGCCGCGGACGGCGACGCGCCGCTGAAAAGTGGGCGGCTGAGTGAGTGAATCGAGCACAGAAAGACTGACTGACAGCTCAGGTTTAGCCAGAACATCAATGGTGGTGCGCAGCTTGTCGTCATCGAGATCGCGTTCCCAATCGATGATGGCCCGCAACGCATCAAGCGCAGACGGCTCCGAGCGGCCACCGGGCCGGTACTGCATTGGATACGGCATGGTGGGGACTCTGGCGGCCTCCCACAAGGCAACAAACTGCCCCGCCGACAGAACCCAGCTCGCGGTAACTTCCCCAGTCATAATTCCCCCCGATATTCGGTGTGTGTAGTGAGACGTTGCCAGATGCTAGCAGCAGCGCCCGACAAGAATGCTTCCGTGACAGTGGGTTGTAACTATATGGCGCGATAGATAGTTGTCGTTATCAACTGTCTTTGCGGTGGGTGCTATCGCAACAGGGGCGCAAGGCGATGGGCTTACCAGTGGCA
>JAAYXN010000171.1 GCA_012515885.1 Rhodococcus sp. (in: high G+C Gram-positive bacteria) | reverse complement strand
CTCTCTCTGCCAACCGCTCAGCGGTTGGTGGTAGCAGGTGCAGCAGAGAAAGGACGACTCGACGACAGCGAGCCTCTGGTCGTCCAGCCAGCACCGCAAGATTTGCTTAGAATCCTCCCGGTTGATTCCGGGTCAGCATTGGCCGTATTATCCGGACGTTGCATAAGGTGTCAAGTGGAAAAACTCGATTCGCGCCAGCTACCTCGCGGAAATAGAGAACTCGGGCTGGTTGCGTCGAAACTCGTAGCCGATAATGAACTCGTACGCTGCATGCAGTCGACCGCCCCAAGTAGCTCATTCCTCCTTCGTGTCGAGATCATCCGATGGTGCCAGAGAACCGACTAAATCGCTATCGGAAAGCTGACCAGGAAATCTCGGGTTCCGTCGAGAAGAATGCTTCGGAGTTTCCTTCGTTTCGCACGATGGCCGAAATCTACGACCAAGCATGGGAACTGGCGCGCCGCGAAGTGGAAATCGATCGGCTGTTCAATAGTTGGTACTACGAGATTTGAACAAAGTCTGAATCGCCCATCGGCAGTTCATCGTCAACGCGCTACCGTCAAGCTACCACCGACTCCTCGTCCCTTACAATCAGCCGGCCAAGTGGGCCTGTCTTTGCTTTTAAGACAATACTCACTCCGCCCGCCGGAGGGATGCCAGCGATTAGCCGGCGGTAAGCGAAGCGCCACCGCCGGTGACGTCGCGAAAGAGAGACAAGCACCCCGGAGGGGTGCCATCCACACTTGCTATGGAACCAGCAGCACGCTGCACCTCCCACCCAAGTTGCCCCCCCCCCACGCCCCACCCTCTACAGTGACGAGAAAGGAGGATCGATCGTGGAATTCGTGAGTCCCATGGCCGAAGGGTGTGCAGCGCTCATCGAGGCGATCGGCGTGCTGCTGATCGTCGTGCTGGCGGTCTATGCCATGCTGTACGGCCTGTTCCAACTCCACAAGCGAGAGAGCACCGATCTGGTTTTCCAGCAGGTCCGCCAACGGCTCGGCCGCGGCATCCTGCTGGGGCTGGAATTCCTGATCGCCGCCGACATCATCCATACCGTCGCGGTCGATTTGAATTTCGAAACGGTCGGCGTCCTGGCAATCATCGTCCTCATCCGCACCTTCCTCAGCTTCACGCTCGAAGTCGAACTAACCGGCCGCTGGCCCTGGCAAGGAAAAGATGGAGCCACGCATCGCAGCAGCGGCGAAACGTCGGAAGGTTAGCCCGTCACCGCTCCGCCATCTGCGTCGCGCCCGTTGTAGGATGGGTCCAGCGGGCGCGCACGACATCGCGACACGAACCACCATCACTCGCCCGCGCAGCCCCATCGGTCCCTGTGCGCAGCACGCTAGCGGGGCAAGGGCCCGCGCTACCCGCGCTTGCCACGAAGTCGGCCCCGCATATACTACAATGCAGGTCGCCGGTGAGTTGTCAGCATTGCCGAATGAGGTGCTGCAGCAGCCCTCGCCGCGCAAACTTTAGCGTCAGGCGGGACGCCTCCAATTATAAGGAGTGGTGCTCGATGACGCAGACAGTCCATCCACCCACGCCGCTGACCCCCGACGCTCGGCTGCGGCGTACTCCGTTTGCGTTCCGGCACACGAGCGCGACGCTTGGCTGGAGTGGGCTGCGCGTCGAACACGACCCGCAGCACTCTGCGAGCGACTACGTCCACCCGCCCCTCGAATATCTGTGGCTCGTCCTCACGGGCAAGGTCATTACGGAGTGTACCGATCACCGTTGCGATGGTGCCCGGCACCGCGGGAACGGCTTGCCACATGCGGTGAATCTCCTGCCGCCCGGTGTTGAAAGCCGGTGGCAGTGGCGCGACACGGGCGACTACACCGACTCGACCCACTACCAGTTGTCCCCGGCCTTGGTCGCCAAAGTGGCTGAAGAGGCATTCGGTCTCGACCCGGCCCGCGTTCATTTTCCAGTTCGTTACTACGACCAATCGAGCCCCGAGGTGATCGACACCCTTACAGCCCTTCGCCGCGAACTAATCACCGGCGGGCCAGGCGGGCGGCTGTGTGCCGAATCGCTGGCGAACGTGCTGATCGTCCAACTGATTCGACAGTGGTCCACTCGGTCCGATTCGCACCGG
>JAAYXN010000170.1 GCA_012515885.1 Rhodococcus sp. (in: high G+C Gram-positive bacteria) | reverse complement strand
TGTTCGCGCCGGTGCAGTGGGCTCGGAAACGATGATTGGCCGCATTATTGCCCGCGTAGAACAGGCGCAAGAAGATCGCGCTCCCATTGAGACGGTGGGCGCCGCGTTCTCCCGGCGTTTTGTTCCCGCGTCCTTCGCGTTATCGGCGCTGACCTTGCTGTTTACCAGGGATGTGCGGCGAGCGATGACGATGTTGCTGATCGCGTGCCCCTGCGCTGTGGGCTTAGCGACACCCACCGCGATCAGCGCCGCAATCGGAAATGGTGCGCGCAGAGGCATCCTCATTAAAGGTGGCTCACACCTTGAGGAAGCCGGGCGGGTTGACGCAGTTGTGTTCGACAAAACTGGAACGCTGACCGTTGGTCGACCAATAGTCACGAACGTCATTGCATTCCATGATGATTGGGAGCCAGAAGACGTTCTGGCTTACGCGGCCAGTTCGGAAGTGCATTCCCGGCATCCGCTGGCCGAAGCGGTCATTCGAAGCACGGAAGAGCGGCGTATCGAGATACCGCCCCATGAGGAATGCGAAGTCCTGGTAGGGCTGGGAATGCGCACTATCGCTGCCGGCCGCACCCTGCTGCTCGGTAGTCCTTCGCTATTGACCAGTGAAGGCGTGGAACTGCCAGAGAACGCGGTGCAGTGGGTAACTCGGCTCCGCCGCAGCGCGGAGACACCCTTGTTGCTTGCAGTTGACGGCGAGTTGGTGGGGCTTATTAGTCTGCGTGATGAAGTGCGGCCGGGGGCCCGTGACGTTCTCGAAAGGTTGCGCGCGGACGGGGTCAAACGAATCGTGATGCTTACCGGTGATCATCCAGACACGGCGGCCGCGGTGGCGGCCGAGTTGGGTATAGATCACTGGCGCGCCGAGGTTCTGCCGGACGACAAACTCGAAGTGGTGCGAGCCCTGCAAGCGGACGGATATGTCGTCGCGGTGGTGGGCGACGGAACCAATGACGCCCCTGCGCTCGCGGCCGCGGATATTGGTATCGCCATGGGTCTAGCGGGTACCGATGTCGCGGTGGAGACAGCCGATGTGGCTCTTGCTGGCGATCATCTTGAGCGGATTCTTGATACCCGCGATCTCGGTCGGCATGCGGTCGGTGTCATTCGCCAAAATTACGGAATGTCGATTGCCGTCAATGCTATTGGGCTGATTGTTGGTGCCGGTGGAGCATTGTCGCCAGTGCTTGCCGCGGTACTTCACAACGCATCGTCGGTTGCGGTGGTGGCCAACAGTTCTCGGCTTATCCGTTATCGCCTGTGATCGACGACCTCTACCGCGCCTTGGGTGAGGCGGAGGGTGTGGTCAGCGCCCTCCGCTTCGACACGGTCGTGGGTGGCGACCACAACGGTGGCGCCCCGATCCGCTTCGGTCCGCATCACATCGAGAATGACCGTTCGGGCATCCTCATCGAGTCCGGTTGCTGGTTCGTCAAGCAGTAGGAGATCCCCGCGCTGAACCAACGCTTGGGCAATGAGTGCACGCTGGCGTTGACCACCCGACAGGTCGCCGATCCTGCGATCCGTGAGCGCGGTGATACCGAGACGTTCAAGTGCGGTATCGATGCCAGAGCAATCGCTCTTCGTCAGACGCCGCCACAGACCGCGGCGCTGCCACGCACCCATCGCGACCACTTCGCGCACAGTCAGCGGGAGGTCATCGCGCGCGGCCGAACGTTGCGGCACGTAGGCCACGGTCAGGTTGTCGAGACCAACTACTTCTCCCGAAGTCGGTGCCACCGTGCGCGTCAACACCTGTAGCAGCGTCGACTTGCCGGAGCCGTTGTGGCCGACCAGGGCGGTGATAGATCCGGGGGAGAAGTTGGCGCTTACGCCATCTAAAGCTGTGGTGGTTCCGTACTGCACCACCAAATCGCGGACGATAATCATTATCAGTTAGATTTACCAGGGTGCAATGGTTGATCGACGGGCTGGCAGAACCCTTCACCGCAACGTTCGTGCAGAGGGCGCTCATCGCGGGCCTGCTGGTCTCGGTGCTGTGTGGCCTGGTGGGTACCTGGGTGGTGATCCGCGGCATGGCCTTTATGAGCTAGGCCGTCGCTCACGGGATGCTTCCCGGGGTAGCTATCGCGTACCTCTCCGGAATCAATCTTCTGGTGGGAGCCGCAGCGAGCGCGATCGTGATGATCTTCGGGGTTGCATGGGTAACCCGAAAATCACCGCTGTCCGAAGACACCAGTATCGGTCTACTTTTTGTCGGGATGCTCGCGCTCGGTGTCGTCATCGTCTCGCGCGAACGTTCCTTCGCCGTCGATCTGACATCGTTTCTTTTCGGCGATGTGCTTGCTGCCACCTACAGCGACGTGATGTGGCTGGCCATCGCAGTCGTCCTTGCCGCACTGGTATCGGTGCTTGCCTACCGACCTTTCGTTGCGCTCGTATTCGATGAACGCAAAGCCGCCACGTTGGGAATGAAGCCGAAGCTGGCACACCTACTCATGCTCGCGCTCGTAGTTCTCGCCGTTGTTGCCTCGTTCCGCATTGTCGGCACTCTGCTGGTGTTCGGTCTGCTCGTTGCACCATCGGCGACGGCCGTGCTGCTGCGTCAACGCATCGTGCCGACGATGGTCATCGCCGTGCTCCTTGGCTGGAGCGCAACATATTTCGGCCTGGTCATTTCGTGGCACGCCAATACGGCGGCCGGAGCAACGATCGCGGGCCTCGCGGTCGCCCAGTTCTTTGCCGTTGCCCTTGTGCAGTCGCTCGTTCGATCAATCCAGCAGTTCTCGCGCGCCTCCCACTCTGCGCCCAGTGATGCTTCTACCAGTGGAGTCTGAAATGACAGTTCACCGAAATACCCGAAAATTCGCCGCGCACCGCGTTGCAGTGGGGGTGCTCGCTGCGGCCTTGGTTGTGACCGCCGCTGGCTGCAGCTCCGACGGCGGGGAAGATGCGGAAACTCAAGGGGCCTCTGGTGCACTAGCTGGCAGCGACCTCGCCGCGGAAGAAGGTTCCACAGAGGTGCCTGGCCCGTCGCCGCGCCTGGCAGCCGTGGATGCGGCTGGACGCGTGGTGATTCTCGACCTCGAAACCGGAGATGAACTCACAGACTTTGGCGGCGCCCAGGATGCACGGATCAGCGCTGTCGACGACCGGTTCGCGTTCCTGACCGCATTCGATGGCGATACCACCATCGTCGATGTGGGCTCGTGGTCCACCGATCACGGCGACCACGCGCACTCCTATGTAAAGACACCCACCGAACTCGGGGAAATTGAAGACGCACAGGGCGCACATGTCGTCGCCAACGATGGCAAAGTTGCCGTGTTTTCTCCTCGTGGCGGGGCAGCATCGGTGTTGTCGCTGCCGGAGTTACGCAAGGGCAAAGTTGACGTCGTCGGGATGATTAACGCAGACGCATCCGGCGTGGTGATTCCCATGGCCGATCACTTTGTCACCTCGCGTGATACCGAAACATCCTCGACGTTCGAGCTGCGCGATAGCACGAGCGCCGTGGTGCACGAGTTCACCGACGCGTGCCCGAACTTTGAGGGACAGGCAGTGTTTCGGACCTCGATCGTCGCAGCCTGCGACGACGGCTTCGTCGTGCTCTCGTACATCAATGCTGAGAGTTCGTCGCGAAAGATCGCCTATCCCGAAGGGGTTGCGTCAGGGGCACGCCCCACGACGCTGCGCACCACTGCGGGCTCGTCGCTGGTCGTCGGCAATGGTGGCAAGGAAGTGCTCGTGTTCGATAGCGCTTTGTCGTCAACAGTTGACGGCGCCGAAGTGCCATGGACTCAGATTCCGACTCAGGGTCAGGTGCTTGACGCGGCACTATCTGGAAACGGCAAGCAAGTGCTGGCGTTGTTGGCAGACGGTTCGCTGGCAGTCTTTGACGCGCAGACAGGGGAGCAGGTAGCGAGCGGACAGGTGCTGTCCTCTCCGTTCGATACCAGCGCTGGAGCTGAGGCGGCGCCATCATTCGTCGTGGGTGCGAATCGTGCCTACGTCACCGAACCCGCAGTGGGCGCGGTGCATGAAGTTGACTATCTCGATAATGGCCGCGTAGCACGAACTTTCGACGTCGCCGCGACGTCGCTGATGGTGGCGGGATTCTAATGCGACAGCTGAGCGTGAAGGTCTTCTCTGTTGCTGCCACCGTCGTCGCTGCCGTCCTAGTGTCCGCAGGACTAAGCGCGTGCTCAATCGCAGGAGGTTCCGATGGTCCCCTCGTTGTGGTGACGACGAACATTCTCGGTGACGTCGTCGAGAACATCGTCGGCGAGGAAGCGGACGTGATGGTGTTGATGCCACGCGGCGCCGACCCGCATTCGTTCGAGATCTCAGCCGCCGAAGCGCACCGCGTCGAGCAGGCAGATGTGATTATCGCCAACGGTCTGGGGCTCGAAGGAGGCCTCGGAAAGATCGTCGACACCGCGCGTGGTGACGGCGTGCCTGTCTTGGACGTCGGCAGCGAAGTCGATCCGATCACGTATTCAGCGGGCCAGTCGAGCGGCTCACTCGATCCGCACTTCTGGACTGATCCGTACCGGATGATTGCCGCCATACCTCTGATTGAAGAAGCCGTCGTCGCTCATGTTCCCGGAGTGGATAGTTCACAGATCGCTGACAATGCGCAGCGCTATCGCGGCGAGCTGGACGAGCTGGCGGCGCAGATGTCCCAGCAGTTCGATGAGATACCACCCTCGCAACGAAAACTGGTGACCAACCATCACGTATTCGGTTATCTGGCTGAGCGTTTCGAGTTTGAAGTGATCGGTGCTGTGGTTCCGAGCGGTACCACTCTTGCGTCGCCGAGCGCGTCAGATTTGGCTGAGCTTGCCGGTGCGATATCGGCTGCGGGTGTGCCGACGATCTTCATCGATTCCTCGCAGCCGGACCGGCTGGCGCAGGTCCTTGCCGCGGAGGCATCGACCCCGGTGCAGGTGCGGTCGCTGTTCACCGAATCGCTGGGCGATGAGGGGGACGGCGGCGATACCTACATCGACATGATGCGCTCGAATACCCAGTCGATCAGTGATGGCCTCACTGCCAACTAGCGGGTTGTCGTGTAGCAATATGCGCATTTATGGCTTTGACAACCATTTGCAATAAAGCTACTTCTATTCTGTGACTTCAACACAGAAATTCCGTATTCCAGCCGGTGTGGCTGCCCTCGGGCTCTCCGCCATGCTGGTCGCTTCCTGCTCTTCCTCTGACTCTGACGGCGCTGGCAGTGAGTCGGCGACGGCAGCTGCCACCGCCGAGTCAGTGACCCCGCGTCTTGGCTTGACCTACGACGGTGGCATCCTCGTCCTCGACCAGCAGACCCTTGAGGTTGTCGACACCGTGGATGCAGATGGCTTCTTGCGCCTCAACGCGGCCGGTGATGGTCGACACTTCTTCGTCAGCACCCCGTCGGGATTCTCGCTGTTCGATGCCGGTACTTGGACCGAGGACGGCAAGCATTACACCGCTGCGCCTGCCTTCACCGACATCACCTTTGATGCCGAAAAGCCCGGACACGTCGTAGTCCACGGCGGCAAGACCGTCTTGTGGGACGACGGGAACGGTGAGATTCGTTCGTTCGATACCAAGGACGTTGCGAATGACCCGGCGATCTCGGAGTACACGACGACTGCGCACCACGGCGTCGCTGTGGAACTTGAGAACGGCGACCTGGTGCTCAGTGTGGGCGATGAGAACGCACGCACTGGTGCGCAGGCGCTCGATAAGGACCGCAACGAAATCGCCCGCAGCGAAGAGTGCCCCGCCCTGCACGGCGAGGCGACCGGTGAAGGTGAAGTTGTTGGCTTCGGCTGCCAGGACGGTGTCCTGATCTACCGTGACGGTGCCTTCACCAAGGCTGTCAGCCCAGATGCGTATGGTCGAGTGGGCACTCTCGCTGGCGATGACAGCTCCCCGTTCTTCCTCGGCGACTACAAGTCCGATCCGGAAGCAGAGAAGGAGCGTCCCACCCGCGTAGCGATTATTGATTCGCGTTCAGGCGAGGTTGCTCTCGTTGAACTCGGTGCGAGCTACAGCTCCAAGTCCCTCGCCCGCGGTCCGCATGGCGAAGCTCTTGTGCTCGGCACCGACGGCAAGCTGCATGTCATTGACCCAGAGACCAAGCAGATCACCAGCTCCATTGAGGTTGTAGCGCCGTGGACCGAGCCGGACAACTGGCAGGAGCCGCGTCCGACGATCTTCGTCTCTGATCACACCGCGTTCATCACCGAACCGTCGACGAACAAAATCTACGCCGTCGACATTGAGGGTGGAAAGGTAACCGCGACCGGAGAATTGCCGCAGACCCCGAACGAAATCAAGGGCGTCACCGGCGACTCCAAGTAGTCGACACCAGCAGAAACTGCTTTCGCCCGGTGGGGCCTGACGCGTCACACGTCAGGCCCCACCGGGTTTCTCCGTAGGTGTGGCAGCGGTCAACGCGGCATGTATTGATTATCCGGCGCAGGGATCTCGGTCAGGTCGCTGACATGCAAGGTCGGAATAAAGCGGGTTGCAGGCGTTGACGACTGCGGGTCGACGACACCTCGCACCCGTACCCACGTCCCTTCCGGCAGCTGAGGTGTATCGGTAGCGAGGTGTACGCGCACCGTTCGCGCATCGGCGGCGCAACAGATAATTCGGATACGGGCTAGGTCGATACCGTCGGTGGAACCGTCACTGCGGGGCGCACCGCCATTGCTGGTGCGGACTATGAAGCCGGTCACTGTGATCTCACGATCAACCAGGCTGTCGGTGGAATCGCGGGCCGCCCGCGAAACCGCGTCAGCCAAGTTGATTTCGGGTGCATCGCCAGGCGGCAGTGGTGGGAACACCTGCTGCTCCAAGGCTGCGGGAAACTCGGTGTGAATGGTGGACACCGCAGAGTGCGATAGCGGTGGGGGAGCGACGAAAGCAACCACAACCACCGCGCACACCAGCAGCCAATGCACGCCGTCCGAGTGTGAATGTGAGTGGCTCGCATTAGATGCCGCCCGACGAAGATCCTGTCGCATTGCCGAGAGCGCAAGGGCGATCAGCGCAATACCGGTCAGCGCCAGGTACGGACGAAACCCAACCGCGACATAGCGCGCAAAGCTTCCGTCCCACGTCATCTTGACCGTCATCACGCCGATGAGGAACAGGACGATATTCGACGTGCTGCGCGTCATCCGACACCGCCGAACACTAGGAGGCCGATGGCACTCGCACAGACCACCGCGACAATCAGCGTCAGGGGCGCGAAGCGGAGCGCGAAGGCCCGACCGAACGTGCCCACCTGCATGGCGAAAAGTTTGATGTCGATCGCGGGGCCGACAACAAGAAATACGAGCCGGGGCAGTAGCGGCAACATCGGCAGAGCTGCAACCACGAAAGCGTCGGCCTCCGAGCACAGCGACAGCACGACGGCGAGGGCTGCCATCAACACAATCGCGAGAAGTATCTGATTCGCGAGTCCGTCATAGATCGATGCTGGAACGACAAGGTGCAGCGCGGCGGCAGTTGCCGCGCCGATGACGAGGAAGGAACTCGACCGCAAGAAGTCGCTGCGCGCACTGTCGATGAAGGTATCCAGTCGTGAACGCTGCGCATCTGGGTGGCAACTAACGGCGGCAGGAACCGTAATCCATTCGGCGCGGCCAATTCGAATCCATAACCACCCCACAATCAGTGCTGTTGCCAGTGATGCCAGAGCCCGAGCAAGGACCATCTCTGGGTGTCCAGGGAACGCGACGGCGGTCGCTACGAGGACGACCGGGTTGATGGCGGGCGCTGACAGCAAGAACGTCAACGCAACGGCGGCGGGCACGCCATGGTCGAGGAGACGACGAGCCACGGGGACGGAACCGCATTCACATCCGGGTAGCGCGGCCCCACTCACACCCGCGATCCCTACCGCAACTCCCTGATTTTTCGGCAAGACCCGTTCAAACAGCCCGGCTGGAACGAACGCAGCGATCGACGCGCTCAGAACGACACCGAGTGCCAGGAACGGCAACGCCTGCACAAATACCGCCGCGAAGAGCGTCGAGAAGGTCGCCACTACGGGGAACGCGCGCAGCACCGGGTCGTAGGCCGGGATCAGGATGACGCCCACGCCCAGAGCGAGGAGAAAAAGATACGTTGACCTCGGTGGAGATTCAGAGACGGGCGTAGTCATCCACCCATCTTCCGGTATCCGCGCTGCCATGTCCTTGGCTACTCCACCCGCAAACCCGTTGTGGGATCGAAACCCGTCTGTGACCGGGTGATCGCTCGCAGAGTGGAAGTTTCGTAAGTAGGGCTTTCCGGTAGGTAGGGCTTACTGGGACGGACTGCGACAGTGAGGCGAGAGCAATGCGAAAAGTATCTCAGCGAGTAGCAGGTAGTTCGGCCGCGGCCATCACGGCGCTGGCGCTGGGGCTCAGCGCGTGCAGCATCACTATCGACCGATCGACAAGGGAAAGCGAGGGCACATCGACCCCGGCCGCAGCGCAGCCGACTACGCAGCAGAGCGGTGCTGGGGCCCCAGCTCAGACAACGGTCGCGTCGCCCGATCCTGACAGCTGCGACGTCCCCGGTGGGGAGTCGGCGACGATCAGCAACGCCATTTCGCGGATCGCTCCGCCGATGGCAGGTGGGTCGTGGACGGTGGGGCAGTCGACGCTTGATGGCTGCTCAGACTTGAGTTATGTGGTGCTAGAGACCGCGGGCGGCACCGCGTCGTCGCCGTATCAACTGCTGATCTTCCATGACGGCGTCATGCAGGGAACGGGCACGCGGTGCAATTTGCCCTACCAATCGATTGTCGATTCGGGCGAGGACTACGTCACTGTCAACTATCGCTATATCGCAGGCGATGAGCCGAACGCGGCACCGCAGGGCAGTGTCAACATTACGTATCAGTGGACGGGATCCGGCGTTGAAATGATCGGTACTCTCCCCGAAGCCGCCACCGGAGGCCAGTGCTGACGGGGGAGCGGGGCGATGTGGGAGGGTTGACGGTATGACTCAAGGCGACAATTCGAAGTTAGCGATCGCGCGTGAAGCATTGGCTGAACTCACGGACGACGACGTTCGGGCTGTCGTCGGCGAGATCGCGGCGACCCGTCCGGGCCTCGCATTCTTGGCGACTGCGTGCGCCGCGCCGAGCGGCGAGGTTCCGCCACCTGTCGATGTGTCACCGGTAGGGGGTCCGCAGCAGGGGGTGCCGCTTGCGGGCGATCCGCAGCCGAGTGCCACCGACAACCAGCCGTCGTCTACCTCCTCGGTTCCTGGCCCCGCCATGATTTCCGGGATCACGCCGGTCAGTGACGGCTATACCGACAGTGGTGTCCCCACCTATGACTCGGTACGGGAGAAAATTGAGGGACGCTACGGCACGGCCCTCGGCGCCACCGAACTAGCGCAGGGCAGCGCTGCAGGCCAAAGTGCTCAGGATAGGTGGGACGAGCGGGAGAAGGCGGCAAAAGCCAAGCTCGACGCCATCCGTAAGGCAATGGGCGCTGAGGGCCCGGGCGCTCAATAATTATGGTTATGCATAGCAGTGCACAGTGATGCATAATGGTGGCATGACGGACCAAGCACAGACGCCAATCAAGGTCGCCGTTGCCGGAGCCAGCGGATACGCAGGCGGAGAGATCCTGCGCCTGCTGCTAGGACACCCGCTTTACACGGCCGGAAAACTGGTAATTGGTGCCTTGACGGCGGGCGGCAACGCGGGCTCGACGCTCGGATCACAGCACCCGAATCTGGTGCCGCTCGCCGGCCGCGTGTTGGAGGAGACCTCCGTCGACACCCTCGCTGGCCACGATGTGGTGTTCTTGGCACTGCCGCACGGACACTCCGCGCAGTTCGCGAAGCAGTTGCCCAAGTCCACTGTCATTCTTGACTGCGGCGCAGATTTCCGGCTTACCGATGCGGTCGCGTGGGAGCGCTACTACCAGAGCGAACACGCAGGAAGCTGGCCCTACGGTATGCCCGAGCTTCCCGGCGCGCGGGAAAAGCTGCGGGGAGCTAAGCGGATCGCTGTGCCCGGCTGCTACCCGACGGCAACAAGCCTTGCTTTGGCGCCGGCGGTGGCAGCGGGAATCATCGAGCCGCGGGTCAACATCGTTGCCGTCACCGGCGCTTCCGGGGCGGGGCGAGCACTCAAGACCAACCTTCTCGGTTCTGAGGTGATGGGTTCGGTACGTGCCTATGGCGTCGCCGGTACCCACCGTCACACACCAGAAATTGCACAGAACCTTTCGGCCGTCGGTGACACCGAAGTGTCGGTGTCCTTTACGCCGGTACTGGCGCCAATGTCGCGGGGCATTCTCGCGACCTGCACCGCCATCACCACAGCTACGGCGCAACAGGCCCGCGAGGTGTATGAAAAGGCTTACAGCAAGGAGCCTTTCATTCACCTTCTTCCTGAGGGAGAGTTCCCGCAGACCAGCGCTGTCGTCGGTTCCAACGCCGTCCATATCGGCGTGACTATCAACGCTGACACCAACGAGCTTGTCGTCATTTCCGCGATCGATAACCTCACCAAAGGCACCGCTGGCGGTGCCGTCCAATCCATGAACCTCGCTCTCGGTCTTGCTGAGACCGCGGGCCTCAGCACTGTGGGAGTAGCCCCGTGAACCCCCAGCAGAATCCTGCTTTCACGGCCGAAGCCGGCCAGCCAGACGACGCGAGTTACACCGAGGTCGCCGGTGGCCGACTGGTCCGCAACCAGGGTGTCACTGCGCCCGCAGGTTTCCGTGCTGCCGGTATCGCAGCGGGCATTAAAGCAAGCGGCAACGCGGATCTCGCGCTCGTACTCAACGAGGGGCCAGAGCTCGCTGCCGCAGGTGTGTTCACGGCGAACAAAGTGAAAGCTGCTCCTGTGCTGTGGTCACAGCAGGTGCTCACTGATGGGCAGCTTCGGGCGGTAGTCCTCAACTCGGGCGGCGCCAACGCCTGTACCGGCGCACCCGGCTTTCAAGATTCACACAAGACCGCCGAGGA
This sequence comes from Rhodococcus sp. (in: high G+C Gram-positive bacteria), assembly GCA_012515885.1. Classification (GTDB taxonomy): domain Bacteria; phylum Actinomycetota; class Actinomycetes; order Mycobacteriales; family Mycobacteriaceae; genus Rhodococcus_F. Next base: position 6,319 of record JAAYXN010000170.1, on the reverse strand, counting down.
AGTTGCTGCGGCACTGAGCAACTGGGGTACCGAAACCGGCGCTATCGACGTCGCGGTCTGCTCGACCGGATTGATCGGCGACCGTCTCCCGATGGACAAACTACTTCCGGGTATCACCGAAGTTGTCCATGAACTGGCCGGTGGTATTTCAGGCGGCACAGACGCCGCCTACGCGATCATGACCACCGATACCGTCCCCAAGCAGGCGGCTCTGCACCACGCAGGTAAGTGGAACGTGGGCGGAATGGCGAAGGGTGCGGGCATGTTGGCGCCTTCGCTTGCCACCATGCTCAGCGTCATCACCACCGACGCGGTGGCGACGGCGGAGCAACTCGATGAGGCGCTGCGCGCAGCAACTCGGGTCAGCTTCGATCGCCTGGACGTTGACGGTGCGACGTCGACCAACGACACGGTGCTGTTGCTGGCGTCAGGAGCAAGCAATGTCGCTCCGTCACAAGAAGAATTGAACGCTGCGGTGACGGCGGTCTGTGACGATCTCGCTGACCAGATGATGGCAGACGCGGAGGGTGTCACCAAGCGGGTTCGGGTCACCGTTCGCGGTGCCGTCAGCGAAGACGACGCTTTGATTGCGGCACGGACGGTGGCGCGTGACAGCCTTGTCAAGACAGCGCTTTTCGGCTCTGACCCGAACTGGGGTCGGGTGCTTGCCGCGATTGGTATCGCACCCATCGAGCTGGACCCAGATCGGATTGCGGTGTCGTTCAACGGTAATCCGGTGTGTGTCGACGGCGTCGGTGCTCCGGGCGCACGTGAGGTGGACCTGTCCGGCATCGATATCGCCCTCGATATTGATCTCGGGCTCGGCGACGGCGAGGTCTCCATCCGCACCACGGACCTTTCGCACGCGTACGTCGAAGAGAACTCGGCGTACTCGTCATGAACGCGCTCGCGGGAATCTCCGCGCACCAGAAAGCCCACGTGCTTGCCGAGGCGCTGCCCTGGCTACAGGCGTTCCGGGACAAGATCGTCGTCGTCAAGTACGGCGGCAACGCGATGGTCGACGATGAGCTCAAGTCCGCGTTCGCCGCAGACATGGCGTTCCTGCGCACGGTCGGTATTCATCCCGTAGTCGTCCACGGCGGTGGCCCGCAGATTTCAGCGATGCTGACCAAGCTCGGTCTTGTCGGCGAGTTCCGCGGCGGATTCCGCGTCACCACTCCCGAAGTGATGGACGTGGTCCGGATGGTTCTCTTTGGTCAGGTTGGCCGCGAACTGGTGGGGCTGATCAACTCCCACGGCCCCTACGCCGTGGGTATCTCGGGCGAGGACGCGCACCTGTTTACCGCGACGCGCCGCACCGTACTGGTCGACGGCGTAGCCACCGATATTGGCTTGGTGGGCGATGTGACGTCAGTGAACCCTGCCGCCGTGCTGGACATCATTGCGGCAGGACGCATTCCGGTGGTCTCCACCATCGCGCCCGATGCGGACGGAGTGGTGCACAACATCAACGCCGACACCGCTGCCGCGGCACTCGCGCAGGCCATCGGCGCCGAGAAGCTGATCGTCCTCACCGACGTCGAGGGCCTCTACACCGATTGGCCTGACCGCAGCTCACTCGCCGACCAGATCGACACCGGTGCGCTCGCACAACTGCTGCCAACGCTCGACGCGGGCATGGTACCGAAAATGGAAGCGTGCCTGCGTGCCGTACAAAACGGCGTGCCCACAGCGCACGTCATCGACGGTCGACTCGCGCATTCAGTACTACTGGAAATGTTCACCGAGGAAGGCATCGGCACCATGGTTGTGCCCGCCCCCGTCACGGAAGAAGACCCGTCATGAGTGGCACGTTCGATCTCCAACAGCGGTGGGGGTCATCGTTGATGGACAACTATGGGGTGCCGAAAGTCGCGCTGGTGCGCGGCGAGGGTGCCGTCGTCACTGATGCTGACGGAAAGCAGTACCTGGACCTGCTTGGCGGAATCGCCGTCAACGCTCTCGGTCACGCGCATCCCGCAGTCATTGAGGCTGTCACCACGCAGCTCTCGACGTTGGGCCACGTGTCCAACCTGTATGCGAGCGAGCCGGTGATCGCACTTGCCGAACGGCTCCTTGGTCTCCTGGGGACACCGGGGCGTGCGTTTTTCTGCAACTCCGGTACCGAAGCCAACGAGGCCGCGTTCAAACTGGCGCGGATGACAGGGCGCCGGAAAATCATTGCGGCACAGAACTCTTTCCACGGCCGCACCATGGGTGCTCTCGCACTGACCGGTCAGGAAGATAAGCGCGCGCCGTTCGAGCCGATGCCTCCGGGCGTCGAGCACGTTCCGTTCGGTGACGTTGCGGCCCTTGAAGCGGCAGTCGACGGCGACACCGCCGCGGTGTTCCTCGAACCGATTCAGGGCGAATTTGGAGTCGTCGTGCCGTCGGAGGGTTACCTCGCCGCGGCGCGGGAAATTACTGCACGCCACGGTGCGCTACTGATCCTTGACGAGATCCAAACCGGTATCGCCCGCACCGGATGGTTTTACGCCCACCAAGCCAACGGCATCGTGCCCGATGTCATCACGTTGGCGAAGGGCCTCGGCGGCGGAATGCCGATCGGTGCGGTACTCGCAACAGGGCAGGCGGCGGAATTCTTCGGGCCAGGCAAGCACGGGACCACGTTCGGTGGCAACCCGGCGTGCGCAGCAGCTGCGCTGGCAGTTCTCGACACGATCGCGTCTGAAGACCTTGTGTCCCGGTCAGATTCGCTTGGCAAACACATCATCAACGGCATCGAGGAATTGCAGCACCCGCTCGTGGACTACGTCCGCGGCTCCGGGCTGCTGCTGGGAGTCGTTCTCACTGAGGACGTCGCGCCCGCTGTGGAAGCCCACGCACGCGACGCTGGCTTCCTCATCAACGCCCCGCGCCCCGGCGTCATCCGGTTGGCACCGCCACTGATCCTTAGTGACGAACAGGCCGATTCGTTTATTCAGGCGCTGCCGTCGATCCTTGACCAGGCATCGCCGTCCACTACTGCCGGAGGAAAGTGACTTTCTATGACCGCAGTGAAGAACTTTCTCCGCGACGACGATCTGACGCCGCAGCAGCAAAGTGACGTGCTTGATCTCGCTATCCGGCTCAAGCGTGAACCATTTGCCGAACGTCCCCTCGAAGGGCCTCGCGGCGTCGGCGTCATTTTCGAGAAGAACTCGACCCGCACCCGCTTTTCCTTCGAGCTAGGTATCGCCCAACTCGGTGGGCACGCCGTGGTTGTTGACGGCCAAAGCACCCAACTGGGTCGGGAAGAAACCCTCGCCGACACCGGCCGCGTTCTCTCCCGCTACGTCGATGCCATCGTGTGGCGCACCTTTGGTCAGGCGCGGCTTGAGCAAATGGCCAACGGTGCGACGGTCCCCATCGTCAACGCCCTGTCGAACGAGTTCCACCCCTGCCAGGTGCTCGCGGACCTGCAAACCTTGCGTGAACACAAGGGCGACCTCAAAGGGCTGCGGCTGACGTATCTCGGTGACGGCGCCAACAACATGGCGCATTCACTGCTACTCGGCGGTGTCACTGCAGGGATCGACGTGACGATCGCGGGGCCCGAAGGGTTCGCTCCGAAAGAGTGGATTCTGGACCTCGCCCGCGCCCGGGCTGCAGAAACCGGGGCGTCGATCACCGTGACGTCCGACCCGCACGCCGCCGCAGATGGTGCGGACGCGTTGGTCACCGACACGTGGACCTCGATGGGCCAGGAGCACGACGGTCTCGACCGGGTTGGCCCGTTCCGTCCCTTCCAGATCAACGAGTCGCTGCTCTCACGCGCCGACGACAACGCCGTCGTCCTGCACTGTCTCCCCGCCCATCGCGGCGACGAAGTGACCGACGAGGTACTCGACGGACCGCAGAGTGTCGTGTGGGATGAAGCCGAAAACCGGCTCCATGCGCAGAAGGCACTGCTGGTCTGGCTGTTGGCGCAGCGGAGCAACAGGTGAGTACCGCACCAGAGGCGCGTCCGGGTGGGCCAGCGCGCACCCGCGCTGGTCGGCAGGCTCGGATCATTGAGATCCTGTCGAACCACCCGGTGCGCAGCCAAACCGAGCTTGCAGCCCTCCTCGCAGCGGAGGGTATTGAGGCGACCCAGGCGACGCTCTCTCGTGACCTGGAAGAACTCGGTGCCGTGAAGCTGCGTGCCGCGGACGGGGGAGCCGGGGTGTACGTGGTCCCCGAGGACGGAAACCCCGTGCGCGGGGTCTCCGGCGGCACCGATCGGTTGTCCCGATTGCTCGGCGATCTCCTCGTCTCCACCGACTCCAGCGGCAACCTCGCGTTGCTGCGGACCCCGCCAGGGGCAGCGCACTATCTGGCCAGTGCACTCGATCGGGCATCATTACCAGAAGTGGTGGGCACGATCGCGGGAGATGACACCATCATGGTGGTTGCCCGAGAACCGATGTCTGGAGCCGAGCTGGCTGCAAAGATTGAGTCACTGGCTTAGGTGGGCACGCCCCACGGAGCACATAGGTGGGCACGCCCACGGAGCACATAAGTGGGCACGCCCACGGAGTGCTTAGGTGGGCACGCCCACCGTGTGACAACTCGCAAGCAAGAACCACGCAACAACTAGCTGTTTACAGATCAACCTAAGGAGCACACACACAATGGCCGATCGCGTCGTACTCGCCTACTCGGGTGGGTTGGACACCTCCGTTGCCATCAGCTGGATCGGTAAGGAAACCGGCAAGGAAGTCGTCGCGGTTGCGATCGATCTGGGTCAGGGCGGCGAAGACATGGAGGTCGTGCGTCAGCGTGCCCTCGACTGCGGCGCTGTTGAGTCGGTCGTTGTCGACGCTCGTGACGAGTTCGCTGACGAATACTGCTTGCCGACCATCCAGGCCAACGCCCTCTACATGGACCGGTACCCGCTGGTGTCCGCGATCAGCCGCCCGCTGATCGTCAAGCACATCGTGCAGGCTGCCCGCGACCACGGCGGAACCGTCGTTTCGCACGGTTGCACCGGTAAGGGCAACGACCAGGTTCGCTTCGAGGTGGGCTTCGGCGCGTTGGCTCCTGATCTTGAGGTCATTGCTCCGGTTCGCGACTACGCGTGGACCCGTGAGAAGGCCATCGCGTTCGCGGAAGAAAACAACATTCCGATCAACGTCTCCAAGAAGTCGCCGTTCTCCATCGACCAGAACGTGTGGGGTCGCGCCGTCGAGACCGGTTTCCTTGAGGACCTGTGGAACGCTCCAACCAAGGACGTCTACAGCTACACCGAGGACCCGACGGTCAACTGGCAGGCGCCTGATGAGCTGATCATCAGCTTCGACAAGGGTCGCCCCATCGCGATCGACGGCCGTCCCGTATCGGTGCTTGAGGCCATTCAGGAACTCAACCGCCGCGCTGGCGCGCAGGGTGTGGGACGCCTCGATGTTGTCGAAGACCGACTGGTTGGCATCAAGAGCCGCGAGGTCTACGAGGCTCCCGGCGCGATGGTTCTCATCACCGCCCACCAGGAACTTGAACACGTCACCCTGGAGCGTGAACTGGGACGCTTCAAGCGTCAGACTGAGCAGCGCTGGAGCGAGCTGGTTTACGACGGCCTGTGGTTCTCGCCGCTCAAGGACGCTCTCGATAGCTTCGTCGAGAAGACTCAGGAGCGCGTCACCGGCGACATCCGTCTCGTCCTGCACGGCGGGTCGATCACCGTGAACGGCCGTCGCAGCAGCGAATCGCTGTACGACTTCAACCTCGCGACCTACGACGAGGGCGACTCGTTCGACCAGTCCTACGCCAAGGGCTTCGTCAACATTCACGGCTTGTCGTCCAAGGTTGCGGCAAAGCGGGATCTGGGTCTGTAGTCATGACAGACGCTCCTCACGGCACCAATGAGGGAGCACTGTGGGGCGGCCGGTTCGAATCTGGACCGGCCGCCGCCATGGCAGCTCTGAGCAAGTCGACGCATTTTGACTGGGCACTCGCGCCGTACGACATTCGTGCTTCCAAGGCCCACGCCCGCGTGTTGAACCGCGCGGGCCTGCTGTCAGATGCTGACCTGATCACGATGCACGACGGCCTTGACCAGCTGGCTGCGGATGTCGCAAGCGGCGCGTTCGTGCCCGCAGAGTCCGACGAGGATGTCCACGGCGCTCTTGAGCGCGGACTCATCGATCGTGTCGGGCCAGAAGTTGGCGGACGCTTGCGGGCTGGTCGCTCACGCAACGACCAGGTCGCAACACTGTTCCGAATGTGGCTACGTGATGCGGTGCGCCGCGTTGCTGCGGGAATCCTCGACGTCGTCGATGCGCTGACCGCACAGGCAGCAGCTCACCCGGACGCGATCATGCCCGGCAAGACACACTTGCAG
>JAAYXN010000169.1 GCA_012515885.1 Rhodococcus sp. (in: high G+C Gram-positive bacteria) | reverse complement strand
CGGAGCTTCGAGTTGAAGCTCTCGCAGTAGCCGTTCTCCCAAGGGCTTCCAGGTTCGATGAACGCTGTCTTTGCGCCGACGGCTACGATCCACTCCCGTACAGCCTTGGCGATGAACTCCGGGCCGTAGCACCTACGGAAGGGATTAGCAGAGACGGCCGCAACAGCGGTGCGCGCAGCCTTTCACTGCAGGCGCGCACCGCTCGAGGTGCCATGGCCAGTCAAATTTTCTCTAGAATGTGAGTGTTCACAACCCATTCGGAGAGATCGACCATGACCAGCGCAAATATTATACCCGCCGATGCGGTGTTGGTAGCCATCGATATTGCCAAGGTTCGCAATGAAGTTCTGATCGAAGATCCACGCCATAAACGTCGCCGCCGGCTGCAGGTCCTCAACAATCGTGCGGAGCATGATCGACTGATCGAAGTTCTGCAGACGTATGGCCGATCGGTGGTCTGCGGCTTTGAGGCGACGGGCAATTATCACCGACCCATCGCGTGGCGCCTGGCTGAAGCTGGTTTCGAGGTGCGGCTGGTGTCGTCGCTTGCGCTCGCCCGAACCCGCGAGGCCTTGCACAACAGTTGGGACAAGAACGATCCCAAGGATGCGCAGGTGATGCTGCACATGCTCAAAATTCAGGCGACCCAGTTCTATCACGACCCGCTTCGCGCCGGCATCAACGACGCGCAGGAACTATCGAAGACGCATGAGGCGATTGCCAGGGCCAAGACCGAGATCCAGCATCGCATCTTGACGCATTACCTGCCTCTATATTTTCCTGAGATCGAACGCTTTCGGGGTAATAGCCGCAGTGATTGGTTCTTCGCCTTTCTCGACGCGTTTCCAACACCTGCAAGCATCGTGGTGTTGTCGAAGGAGGAGTTCGTTAAAGCTGCCTGGGGTGTCGTCGGCCGCAAGGTCAGTAAGACACAGATTCTCATGGATATTTACGAGACCGCGAGCACATCGATCGGACTGCCGCTACCGCTTGAGGCTCCTGCCGTTCGTATGTTCCGCATGGTTGTGGCTGAAGCCCGCAGCCTGATCCGGCAACGCAACGAGATCGAAGCACAGGCTGATGAACTGCTCCGACACAGCCAGGATTACCAACTCCTGCGGCAGATCCCGGGCGTCGGACCGATCATTGCGCTGACGATCATTGCCGAGGCCGGTGATTTGCGCCGCTTCCACCATCATCGTCAGTTTCTCAAATTCTGCGGACTTGACCTCTCGACCCAGCAATCTGGCCAATACCGCGGTCAGACCCGGCTCTCGAAGTTCGGCAACGCTCGACTGCGTCGCGCTCTGTGGATCGCTGGGCAGGTTGCCATCCGCCAGCGTGAGAATGGCTTCAGGCACAAGTTCGAGCGCTACATCGCAAAAGATCGCGACAATCCAGACCTGCGCCGCAAGGCGTTGACTGCCATTACCGCCAAGATGGCCCGTGTTGTACACGCGGTCATCAAAAGCGGCTCCGACTACCGGCCCTTCGTCGAAGGGCGGGTGCCAGGTGGAAGAACCTCTCTCAGCTAGAGCCGTGAGGGCATCGCTTTGATGACCCTGTAGATAATGCTTGGGTCTTCCACCTGGATCAGAAGCTCGTATTGAGGACGGTGAGGGCCGCCAGCGCGCGTACCCTGTGTTTGCTATGGACGAGACCTTTTCCCTTGCCGGTGGAAGCCGCCTGGTTCGACGTTACCACTTGACCGGCGTCACGCAGCGAGAGCATGCTGACGAACAGAGAGACTTTGACTGGTATCTCCATTTTCTTCCGCGCTTAGGACGTTGTCGGAACGGATCGCGCTCGGCAGACCGTGCTCGGCAAAGACCCGCCGGAAGGCCTCGAAGACACCCTGCTCGCGCGT
>JAAYXN010000168.1 GCA_012515885.1 Rhodococcus sp. (in: high G+C Gram-positive bacteria) | reverse complement strand
TATCGCCGGTGATCGCGGTGACGGGCAAATCACTGACGTTGGCGGCTGCCGCAGAATCCGGGTAGACGGAGATCGGGACCATCGCCCGCACCGTGGTGTCCTCAGCGACCGGTTCGCCACGAGAGAGCAACCAGTTCCGTAGCGCACCGGTGATGACCGCGAGAATCACATCGTTGATGGCGCAGCCATAGCGCGCCCGGATTTTGCGGTACGGCTCCAGTTCGGTTTTGACCACCGCGAAACGGCGGCTCCGCGAAATGGGCGCGTTGAGCGGATTGGACGGCGCGGGTGAGGCGGCGGTCCGCAGCACCGCGGCAGCCTTTTCGACAGCGCGAACGGGGCCAGCAAGCATCGATGCAACATCGGATGCCACGGCCCGCGCCGCGGACGCGGCCTCTGCGGGACGGGCGACCATTTCGGTGAGTGCACCCAACACGAGTGTCGTTGGACCCGGCTCTGCCGACGGCATCCACAGTTCTTCTTCCAGCGGCTGCGGCTGCTTGTCTGAACCAATGATGACGTGACCGATATCGAGCGCAGATTCACCGTCGACCAACGCCGAATGCGATTTCGTGAAGATCGCGACCCGGTTTCGAGCCAGCCCCTCCACCAAATACATTTCCCACAGGGGCCGGGTGTTGTCGAGGGGACGCGAAATCAACCGGGCAATCAACTCGTGCAGTTGCGCCTCCGAACCAGGTTTCGGGAGCGCTGACCGCCGCACGTGGTACTCGATGTCGAAATCCTGATCATCGACCCACACGGGCCGGGCAAGACCCAGCGCCACTTCGCGTACTTTTTGCCGATAGCGCGGCACCAGCCGCAGCCTCTCCCCCACGAGTTCGACGAGCTTGTCGTAGCCGAAACCATTGCGCGGCGGGCGCACAATCGCCAACGACCCCACATGCATGGGGGTGCTGCCCGCTTCGAGGTAGTAGAACGACGCGTCCTGAGCGCTGAGTCGATTATTCATGGTGCGGCGTCTCCCCGTGCTCGTCTTGATTGTGCGCGTGCTCATCCTGATTGTGCGCTGTGGGCGCAACACTACTGCCGCCCTCGTTCTGCTCGTTCATGGCAAGCAAGATTCGAACTTCGCGCACTGTCGCCGCGGCGTCAACATGGTGCACGCCAATCATTCCGGCATCGACTGCGCCCCAAACATTGACCGGTGAGTCGTCAATGAATACGCACGCGCGAGTCGGCACTCCGAGTCGGCGAGCCACAAGTTCAAATATCCGCCGATCGGGTTTGCCGAAACCCACGTCGCCGGACAGAACAACGTCATCAACGACTGAGCCGACAAGATCGCGTAGCGGCGCAGCACCCGGACCACCCGGGTCGTTACTGAGAATCGCTGTACGACAACCATTTTCACGAGCCAGTCCCAACAACTCAAATATCTGAAACGACTGATCCTGCGGACCGTCGAGCACTCCTACGTAATCCGAGATCAACGCCCCAACATGTGCGCCTGTCACCTCATTCATCTCGCACACTCTATGGTCGCGTCGGATAAAACGGCGATAACACCACGCGTTGGCGCGTGGCTGTGCAAGCATGACGCCCGGGGAATTGAAACAGTAAACAATCGCGGTCGCGAAACACCGCACCGATGAGCACCAAGCCGACCAACAACTCGGCGATACAGAACGTCAAGAAGATACAGAACATCAGGAAATAGCTAGGGGGGATCTCGATGACGCCGTCTGCGTCTCACAGCTCGCGCGACGATCAACATCACCGTGGCCATCTTTTGTCCGCGGCGCCGCGCTGCGAACCGCCGTTGCACGGGCTCAGCGACACCGCGCCCGCTCTGGGCGATGCGCCTACTCCAGGCACCGAGCCCCCGAACCAGCCACGGCACCCAAGCTATCGGGGCGCGTCTCTTTCCCCACACGATGGACGCTCCCCCGCGACGTCACCTCGGTATCGACGCCCACCGCGGGACGGCCAGCAGTTTGCCGAGCTTGCGATTCGTCGTGCCTTGGAAGTGCTGGATCGACGTCGCAGCCCAGATCATCTTCGAGCACTGTGTGCGCCCGATGTCATTGAGCATGTGCATCATTTGTCGGCAACCCGCGGCGGCGGTGTGTCGACAAGTGTCCCGCAAACACTGCACTTGCAAAGGGCGGATTCCGCGCAGGATCCGGCCGCAACTGCAGCGATACCTGAACCAGAAGTCATTGAATTTTTCGGCACCTATACCCATGGCGGGCGCCGACCGGCATTCGCTGGCCAGATGGCACGCACTCAAGGCCGCTGGCAGGTGACATCACTGATGTTCGTGTGAGCTAGGCGCAGCGTTCCACACACTTTGGGCGGCGTAACTCGGCCGCGAATACATGGCGAATCGGGCTGTAGCCGCACTCACCGCCAACTAAAGGCACTACCGACCAACAAATAATGCGGCTACTACCGACGCTGACCGCCAGGTAGTAGCCGCATTATTGGTGCGTTTCAGCGCTTGGCTTGGCTTTCTTAGCGCTTGCCCTTAGTGCGTGAGCCCTTCTTGGCGCTCTTCTGCTTGCGGGCGGCGGTGCGGCGCTCGCGGCGAGTGCCCGAGGGGTCATCGCCACTGGAATCGCGACGCATCTGGGTTCCGCCATCTTCGGCCGGCCCGGAATACGTCAAACCGCGAGTCGGCTCAGACTCGTCGAGGCCCTTAGCCCGCAGTGCAGGCGGAGCGGCCTGAGTGTCTGTTCCGGCAGTGCGCTGCTGCGCACCCAAAGCCGGGGCGCCCTGAGCGCTTGCCGCGGCACTCGCGGCGGTGACATTAACGCCGCCCTGCGTCTGCTGCTGCG